>JBGPJC010000011.1:0-50078 GCA_041485165.1 Terriglobia bacterium
TAGTTGCTACCCGCAAGGGAGAACTCTAAGGGGACTGCTCCGGATAACGGAGAGGAAGGCGGGGATGACGTCAAGTCAGCATGGCCTTTATGTCCAGGGCTACACACGTGTTACAATGCGCGCCACAAAGCGCTGCGAACCCGCGAGGGGGAGCTAATCGCAAAAAAGCGCGCTCAGTTCGGATTGCAGTCTGCAACTCGACTGCATGAAGCTGGAATCGCTAGTAATGGCGCATCAGCACGGCGCCGTGAATACGTTCCCGGGCCTTGTACACACCGCCCGTCACATCACGAAAGCGGGTTGTACTAGAAGTCGCCGAGCCAACCGCAAGGAGGCAGGCGCCCAAGGTATGACCCGTGATTGGGGTGAAGTCGTAACAAGGTAGCCGTAGGAGAACCTGCGGCTGGATCACCTCCTTTCTAAAGACAAAAGACGCACGCTCCTGTGGTGTATGCAGGAGGTCAGGCGTCCACCTGGTTCTCACGGACCGGGGTTCGGCCGGCCAATCGGCCGCAACGGGTTCTGGCAAGTCTCATCCGAGAATCAAAGCGGCAGGTTTTTCGCCCCGGCGTGCAGCTCGCCGGGGCTTTTTATTTCTTGCCCGCTTTTTCGTTCTCTTCAGATACAATCCCGGCGTCAGCCTGTGCCATGTACCCTAACCTGCAGATTGAAGCCGTAGACGGAAGTAAATCGGGGCAGCGCGTGGTGCGCCTGGTGGGGCGCATGAGCCTGGAGACGGTGCCGGACTTCCTGAAGGTGGCGCGGGCGGAAACTGCGCCGGTGCTGATCCTGGATTTTTCTAAATTAGACTACCTGGACTCGGCGGGTGTGGGCGCGCTCGTCCAGGTGCACGTCTCCGGCGAAAGAAGCAATCGGCGCGTGGCTGTGGCCGGAGCCGGGCAGCGCGTGATGTCCGTGCTCGACGTCACCCGCGTGCAGAAGATTTTGCGGCTTTTTCCGACCGTCGCCGCGGCGGAAGAAGCACTGGCCTCTCCGCCCTCCGCCCGCTGATCTCCGCGTAGCTCACCAGGATGATCCCCGCGACTCTCCCGCGCAGCCTATTTGGCTGTACTGGAGGACGGCCCGCCTGACGTTGGTGGCAGCAGTGCTGTCAGCCCGGCCTTCTGCGCCAGCGCATTGAAAGCTGCGAGGTCGGTGGTATTCAATTCGCGCGCCAGAGCGAAGGCGCCGCTCACACGGCGGCTCAACTCCTCGAATAGATCGTAAGATCCCTTGGTGGGAGCGGTGTCGGCGCTTTCGATCACGCTGGCCAGTACGGCCAGCTTGCCGTCATTGCCAATGCCGTAATTGAGCGAGTCCTGGGTGCCCTTGATCCGCGGCTCGATCAGGCCGGTTTCGATCTTGTCGATCTTCTTGTTCATCTCCGCGGCGGCGGCCAGGACATCGTTGGCCGCGGCATTGCCCGCCAGGCGTGCGGTGAGGGCTTTGAGCTGGGCGCGCAGGTCGCGCACCTGGTTGACCGTCCCCATCACCTCAATCAGCAGGTCGCGGACCTTCAGACGCAACTCGAATTGCCGGGCCAGGTCGGCCTGAGAAGTGTTCATCCGCGGATCGAGGCGCATCTCAAGCGGAGCTTCGAGCGCCTTGCCTCCTGCGGTCAGTCGGACGCGGTAAGTGCCGGGCAGGGCGATCGCGCCGCGCAGGCCGTCGTCGTATTCGCCGGTGGAGTAGCCGGGGATACGCGGAGCGGGCTCGTAGCGCAGGTCCCAGACGAAACGGTTCATTCCTGCTTCGACGGGCAGGCGATCCGCAGCACGGATCTGCTCTTCCGGGTCCTGCGCTTCGTCCACCACCCACTTCCTTCTGAGGTTGGAAAATTTACAGACCACTTTGCCCTGCCCGTCCAGGAATTCCAGCAGGATCTCTTCCTTCTCTTTTGGCGCGGATTTCAGGTAGTAATTCACGATGGCGCCGGCAGGAGGGTTCTGTCCCACCGGCCCGCGAGCCGGCCGGCTGCCCCACTGTCCGCGGTAAGCGGTTTGCGGCTGGTAGAGGTAGAAGTCGGACTTGGCGGCCTGGTCGGTGAGCTGCCGCAGCGGAGTGATATCGTCGAGGATCCAGAACGAACGGCCGTGCGTGGCCACGATCAATTCATCGTTCTTTACCACCAGGTCGTGGATCGGGGTGGTGGGCAGATTGAGTTGCAGCGGCTGCCAGCGTGCGCCGTCGTCGAAGGAGACGTAGATGCCCGTCTCTGTGCCGGCGTAGAGCAGGCCGCGTTTCACGGTGTCCTCGCGTACGGCGCGGACGAAGGTGCCATCGGGGATTCCGGTAGTGAGTTTCGTCCAGGTCTTGCCGTAATCGCTGGTCTTGAAGATGTACGGGCGGAAGTCGTCGAGCTTGTGGCGGTCCACGGCCATGTAGGCGGTGGCCGGGTCGTGAGGCGAGGCTTCGATCAGGCTGACCTTGCCCCATTCCGGCATCTGCTTGGGCGTGATGTCCAGCCAGTCCTTGCCGCCGTTGCGCGTCAGATGGACCAGGCCGTCGTCGCTGCCCACCCAGATCAACCCTTTCTCGAGCGGCGATTCCACCAGGCTGAAGATGGTGTCGTAATACTCCGCGCCGGTGTCTTCCTTGGTGATGGGTCCGCCCGGAAGCACTTGCTTCGATTTGTCGTTGCGCGTCAGGTCCGGGCTGATCGCCGTCCAGGTGTTCCCCGCGTCGCTGCTCTTCAGCACCACCTGCGCGGCGTGGTAAATCACATTGGGATCGTGGGGAGAGAGCACGATGGGCGCGGTCCATTGCCAGCGATACTTGAGGTTGGCCGCTCCTGCGCCGTCGCTGGGCTCCGGCCACGCGGAGATTTCCTGGACTTGTGCAGTGCGCTTGTCGAAGCGGGTGATCTCGCCGAAGTAGCCGCCGGCGTAAATCACGTTGGGGTCGCGCGGGTCAGGAGCAATGTAACCGCTCTCGCCGCCGCCGACCGGATCCCAGTCCGAGCGGCCGATAACGCCATTGTCGCTGCGGCTGATGATGCCCACGCTGGAGTTGTCCTGCTGGTCACCGTAAATGTAGTAGGGAAATCGCGTGTCAGTGCTCACGTGGTAGAACTGCGCGGTGGGCTGGTTGTCCTGGCGCGTCCACGAATTGCCCCAGTCCACGGAGATGGTGGCGCCGCCGTCGTTGGCTTCGATCATGCGCAGCGGGTTGGCGGGATCGATCCACAGGCCGTGATTGTCGCCGTGGGGAACAAAGATGCGTGTAAACGATTTGCCGCTGTCGGTCGAGCGGAACATGCGCACGTTCAGGATGTAAACCGAGTCCACATTTTTGGGGTCGGCAAAGACGTGCGTGTAATACCAGGCGCGCTGCAGGAAATTGCGGTCGCCATCTACCATAGACCACTTTTCACCGCCGTCGTCGGAGCGGTAGAGACCGCCCTGCTCGGCTTCGATCAGCGCGTAGACGCGGTTGCCGTCGGCGCCGGAGACGCTGACGCCGATACGGCCGAGGATGCCCTTGGGCAGGCCGTTGCCCTCCAGGCGCTTCCAGGTCGCGCCACTGTCGCTGGATTTGTAGAGGCCGCTGCCCGGGCCGCCGCTGTCGATGCCCCACGGGCTGCGCTGCGCCTGCCACAGCGCGGCGAAGAGGATGTGCGGGTTGGTGGGGTCGAAGGTGATGTCGATCGCGCCGGTCTTGTCGTCCTTGTAGAGGACTTTTTCCCAGGTCTTGCCGCCGTCGGTCGAGCGGAACACGCCGCGCTCGGCATTGGGCCCGTAGGCGTGGCCCAGCGCGGCGACGAAGACGATGTTGGCATCTTTGGGGTGGACGATTACGCGGCCGATGTGGCGCGTGTCGGCAAGGCCGAGGTGCGTCCAGGTCTTGCCGGCGTCGGTCGAGCGGTAGACTCCGTTGCCAAAGGAGATGTTGCTGCGGATGCAGGCCTCGCCGGTGCCGACGTAGACCACATTAGGGTCCGAAGGCGCCACAGCGATGCTGCCGATGGAGGAGACCGGTTGCTTGTCAAAGAGCGGGGTCCAGTCCACGCCGCCGTTAGTGGTCTTCCAAACGCCGCCGGCCACGCTGCCGAAATAGTAGGTATTGGTGTCTCCGGAGACGCCGGCCACAGCCAGTGCGCGCCCGCCGCGGAATGGGCCGATCTGCCGCCACTTCATCCCTTTGAACAGGGATTCGTCATACTGCTGGGCGAAAATCGGCGCCGCGCCAAGCGCCGCCAGCAACATGACAAATACGGTGGCACACACCTGCATGCGCAAAGACTTGCTCATTTTCCCCTCCCCCATGAATGCGAATCACACATCCTACTCGTCGAGTCCGTCCGGGGGAAGAGCCTTTCTGCCAAACATTTGTCTATTGTGGACAGGCGGTTGTCCCCGCGCAAGTGCATCCCGGACGAGCCATGCGGAAGAAGGAATAGACGCGAGGCAGGCCGCGTCGGTTTCCGCGGAGTCCGCCGCCCGAAAGACGCATCTCTTGACCCTGCGCGTGGCAGCCGATATGCTTGAAAGACCTGCTGATTCTTCTATGTGGGCCTGTAGCTCAGGTGGTTAGAGCGCGCCCCTGATAAGGGCGAGGTCGGATGTTCGAGTCATCCCAGGCCCACCATTCCCGTAGTTTCCGCCCGCTCGTATCTGAACGGCAATCTGAACAGGGTGCTGAACCGGCTCGTTTTTACCCCGTTCAGATAGTTCGAGCGCGAAATTCCCTTACTTTCGCCCCAAGTCCTGCCCGATTCGCTCGTCAGCCTAGTAAGGCAGGCATTCATCGGAAAGTTTGAAGCGATTCTTGCCGAGGGGTATCAGTTCAACCTCGGGTGGGTGGCGATACAGCCAGACATCGAGGCCGCGTGTCCTTAACCACTGACCAATAGATGCGCCACGGATCTCAGGACAAGTCGTCCAGAACGTCTCGGACAAAGCGAAGGGGAAATATGTCCCGTCTATGTCGACCTCTGCGATCGGAGAATTCTTATCAAAAAACTTGATAGCGTTTGCCTTTCCGACTCGGATCCCAAGCACTCCGCCTCTCCATGCCTTAGCTCTCATATGCCCCTCTTTTGACCTGAGACTTGCGAACAGCCCAGAAAAGCACCGCCCTAATATGCAGTTACCGCAGTTATTTCTTCGGCCTCCCGGGAACAGGCAGAGTGATCTTAAGTTGGCGATCAGGAATGAAGATAGCAATGCTGTCTGTATTGCCGAGCTTCTTTTTTAGAAGTCTCCACAGACGGTCTTCAGTGCTCTCGGAGGAAAACCAAGAGGGTTTTTCCTCGGACGAGATTCTTAATACGATATGGAAGGACACAGGTAGGTCGGTGGCGAGCAGCGTGTCAACTAGATACAGCTTATGGTCTTTGGGGGTGACTTGGGAATAGCTAGCGGGGTCCTTTAATTTGAAAAAGACCCGTGTCGGCTCATGGGGTTTCAAGCTGACTGGTGGATTCTCGGTGAAATCGAGTTCGATATCCTGCCCGGTCTTGTTCGTCACTGTGTATGCCAAAACGAGGTCGCCAGAATCTGAGAGATATGGTGATTCGACTCGAACTGAAACTTTGTCCTCAATCCACTTGGTCGAAGATGGGACGGCACTGTTCTTCTGAGGTTGTTTCGTGGCTTTGGTTTGGCCCCGCGCTGGACTACCACCGGTGGCGAGGGCGCCGAAAAGCACCAGCAGCAACGGGAGCGGTATGGCGTTTATGCTTTGCCAGCACTTGTGGGTCACATATCACCTCACATTACATTTCGAACTGATTCTACGCCGATTGAGACCTGTAATTGCCATTGCTAGTGCGCTTTGTCACCCAAGATTCTTACGCAGTGGCAATCCGAATTTCCTGAGCACACGAATAGCATCTTGGGTGGTGAAACCGGACCTGAGGAGCCCCGCTGATACCTCAAGTGCCTGCTTTACCGGGTAGTCCCTACCGCCGACGGTCACATAGTATTGTCGAATTTGCTCTGGCTTTACACCTTTAAGCTTCCGCTCAATCTCCTCACGGCTCATCGAGAATATTGTCCCACCAACTGTAAAGTTGAATTGCTCGCCCATTTCCTAGAACCTCCTACACCTACTATTCCACCTCCTCCTATTAATGTCAAGGCCGAACGAAGCGAATAGACCTCAAGGGCGGATCTCAAGAGAATAGGTTCTAAGATCGTCAACTAGGGCCCACCAAGTCCAAATGCTCTCCCTTGATTTGTTTAGTTTGTCCAAGCCGCCAGAGCGGTCTTGCGTCCCTGCAAGGCAGGGCATAGACTTGCCCAATCTTTTTGCCAGGGGAGGAGCCTCTCATGCCCCGAATTGTGCGTTGCGGACTCATCCAGGCGCATTGCGAATGGTCGCCCGAAAAACATTCTCTCGCTCAGATCAAGCAGAAAATGATCGCCAAGCACGAGCTGCTGATCGCCGCGGCAGCCAAGCGCAAGGTACAGATTCTGTGCTTGCAGGAGCTGTTCTACGGTCCTTACTTTTGCGCCGAGCAGGACGCGCGCTGGTATGACCTGACCGAGCCGGTCCCCGGCGGGCCCACGCTGCGGCGGATGCAGAAACTCGCCAAGCGCTACCGCATGGTGATGGTCGTTCCCGTCTATGAAAAAGAGATGACCGGGTTGTTCTACAACACCGCGGCGGTCTTCGATGCCGACGGCCGCTACCTGGGGAAATACCGCAAACACCACATCCCGCAAGTGAATCCCGGCTTCTGGGAGAAGTTCTATTTCACGCCGGGGAATGCCGGCTATCCGGTTTTCGAGACGCGCTACGGCCGCGTCGGCGTTTACATCTGTTACGACCGCCACTTCCCGGAAGGCGCGCGCATCCTGGGACTCAACGGCGCGGAGATCGTCTTCAACCCGTCGGCCACCGTGGCCGGGCTTTCCGAATATCTGTGGGAACTCGAGCAGCCCGCGCATGCCGTGGCCAACGGCTATTTTGTCGGCGCGGTCAACCGCGTGGGTTACGAAGCCCCGTGGAAGATCGGCGAATTCTACGGCAAGAGTTACTTCTGCAGCCCGCGCGGAAAGATCGTCGCCCAGGCGTCGCGCGATAAAGACGAGCTGGTGGTCGCCGACCTGGACCTGGAAGAAATCCAGAAAGTGCGCGCCACCTGGCAGTTTTACCGCGACCGGCGGCCGGAATCCTACGGCGAAATCACCCGGACGCTTGCCGAAGGCCACGCCCGCGCGGCAAACTGAGGGCGCCCACAGCAGAAAGCCGGAGGCAGAACACTCCCCATGGCGGTTGCATCCTTAAACGAGATTCCCACGGTAACGGTGGGTGCGGAGTCCGTCCGCTTCGGCTGGCTGGTGGGCTATTCCGGTTTTCTCGGACCCATCGCCGGAATCCTGATCTGCGACTACTTTGTGGTGCGCAGGAAAATCATCGTGGTGGAAGACCTCTACCGGCACGGCGGTTGCTACGAATACTCGAGTGGGTTCAACTGGCGGGCCATGGCCGCTCTGGCCGCCGGGGCAGGAGTGGCTTTTGTCGGACTGGTCTACCCTCCGCTGCGGATTTTCTATGACTACGCGTGGTTTGTCGGCCTTTTTGTAAGCTTCGTCGTCTACTATGTCCTGCGCGGCGGGTCGGTGCATGATACGGTGGCCGCAAGCTGAAGGCAAAGGGGAAGAGCCATGCAGTTTGGAATCACCATCAAGCCGGATCTTTCCATCGAGCGGATTATCGCACTGACGCGGCAGGCGGAGACCGCAGGCTTTACGTACGCCTGGATCTTTGATTCGCACGTCCTGTGGATGGAGCCATTTCCACTGCTCACCTTGATGGCCGCCAATACCCGGAAGATGCACCTGGGAACTTGCGTGACGAATCCCGCGGTGCGCGATGTCACCGTCGCTTCCAGCCTTTTCGCCACATTGCAACTGGCCTCCGGCGGACGGATGGAGATGGGCATAGGCCGCGGAGACAGTTCGCGGCGGGTGCTGGGGAAAAAACCCACCACGCTCGAGAACCTCGAAGACTTTGTGCGCGTCTTCCGCGACCTGAACGCAGGCAAGACCGTGTCCTACGACGGGGTCAACACGCACTTCCCGTGGGCCAAGGGGGGGGTGCCGGGCGTATGGGTGGCGGGCTACGGGCCCAAGGCGTTGCGCTGCGCCGGGCGCATCGGCAACGGTGTGATATTGCAATTCGCCGACCCTGACCTTATCGAGTGGTGCCTGGGCTTTGTGCGCGCGGGCGCGAAAGAGGCGGGGCGCGATCCGGCCAAGATCGAAGTGATGGCTGCCGCGCCGGTGTGGGTGTCGGACGATTTGAAACTGGCGCGCGACCGCGTGCGCTGGTTCCCCGCGCTGGTCTCCAACCATGTGATGGACCTGGTTGCACGGTACAAACCGGAAGAGTTGCCCCCTGCGCTGATCACCTATGTCCGCGACCGCGGCAAATACGATTACCTGCATCACTGCGAGGTGGGGAGCGACAACGCCTCGTTTGTGAGCGATGAAGTGGTGGACCGCTTCTGCCTGGTGGGGCCGGCGGACGCTCACCGCAAGAAGCTCGAGGCGCTGCGGCGCGTGGGCGTCACGCAGTTCAACCTCTACTTGATGTGTGGTGAAGAAGAACAGACGCTGGAGATCTACCAGCGAGAAGGAATGCTGCGCGCGTAGAACAGCGCCGCGAGTGCAAACTGCTCCCGAGACCCGGAGGACCTGAAATGCATTTCGACACGGTGATTCGGAATGGCACCATCGTCACCGCGACGGACACCTATGCGGCGGATGTCGGCATAGCCGGCGACAAAATTTCCACCATCGCCGCGCAGCTTTCCGCTGAAAATGCCGGCCGCACCATCGACGCCACCGGTTGCTACGTCATGCCCGGAGGCATTGACGTGCACACGCACCTGGACATGCCCTTCGGCGGCACCACCAGCGCGGACGATTTTGAGAGCGGGACCATCGCCGCCGCGTTCGGCGGCACCACCACGCTGGTGGATTTCGCCATCCAGTACAAGGGCCAGACGCTGCGCACGGCGTTTGAAACCTGGATGAAGAAGGCCGACGGCAAAGCGGCCATTGATTACGCCTTTCACTGCATCATCACCGACCTGACCGATGCGCAGCTCGAAGAGATGGGCGCGCTGGTGAAGGAGGGCGTCAGCAGCTTCAAGCTGTTCATGGCTTATCCCGGCGTTTTCATGCTCGACGACGCCTCGATTTTCCGCGCCATGTCGCGCGCGGCGGAGTGCGGAGGGCTGATCTGCATGCACGCGGAGAACGGCGGGGCCATTGACGTGATCGTCCGCCGCGCGCTGGCCGAAGGAAAGCGCGCGCCAAAGTACCACGCGCTGACGCGGCCTACCACCGCGGAGGCCGAAGCCACCTCGCGCGCCATCGCGCTGGCGGAAATGGCCGGAGCGCCGGTGCACATCGTTCACCTTTCCTGCAACGAAGCGCTGGATAAAGTGCGCGAGGCGCGCGACCGCGGCTTGCCGGTCTATGCGGAGACGTGCCCGCAGTATCTTTATCTTTCCATCGAGAACTTCGACGCGCCGGGGTTCGAAGGCGCGAAATATGTATTCACGCCGCCGCTGCGCGAGAAATGGCATCAGGAAAAATTGTGGCAGGGCCTGGCCAAGGACGATCTGCAACTTGTCTCCACCGACCACTGCCCGTTCTGCTTCAAGGAGCAGAAAGAGATGGGGCGCGATGATTTTACCAAGATCCCCAACGGCGGGCCGGGCATCGAACACCGCTTGAGCCTGGTCTATTCGGGAGGCGTCGTCGCAAAGCGTTTTTCGCCCAACCGTTTTGTGCAGCTTGTCTCCACCGCGCCGGCCAAGCTGTTTGGCCTCTACCCGCGCAAGGGCACCGTCGCCATCGGCTCGGATGCTGACCTGGTGGTCTTCGATCCTCACGCCGAGCAGGTGATCAGCGCAAAGACGCATCACATGCGCGTGGATTATTCGATGTTTGAAGGCATCCGCACACAGGGCGCACCGAAAGTGACGTTGTCGCGGGGGAAGGTGGTGGTGGAGAAGAACCTGTTCGTGGGCCGCGCCGGGGCGGGCCAGTTCCTCCGCAGAAAGACGTATTCTGGCGTCTGACGAGAAAACCAGTGTATTTCACTGTGGAAAGCCGGCCCGGCTTTCTCTGTGCTTTCTGCCTGCCCTGAGCGAAGCGAGGGGTGCCCCCTGCGCCCTCTGTGTTTTTTTTGATTCGACTCGGACGAATCCGCAGTTTTCGGCTTTCTGGAAATGCCGGTCGCCATGGGCCCGCCTGCCAGCGTCGCCGAGGCGCTTACCCGGCGTCGAATTCAACCAGCAGGCGGCTGGGGAACGGGCCGTCGTAGGTCATCTCACCAGCGGAGTCCGCCGCCCGCCGCAATCCCTTCTGGCGGAGCAACCTCTTCAAGATTTCGGGAACTTGAACGCGGTTGAACGATTCGCCGAAGCAGGTGTGCAAGCCGTGGCCGAAGTGGAGGTAATGCCTGGCGGGGCGGTCGGTGCGGAATTCATCCGGCTTGTTCAGTTCGGAATCGTCGAACATGGCCGAAAGCGTTGAAGCGAATACCAGGCTGCCCGCGGGGATCACCGTCTCCCGCGGCGTCCCTTTGGCCAAGGTGTAGTCCCTGGCGCAGTGCCGCAGGATGATGGGGTTGTGCGGGTTGAAGCGCAGCGCCTCGAAGACGTTGGCAGAAACCGTGGCATCGTCCCCGGCGAGCGCCGCATCTTTGGCCGCCTGCAAAGCGCCGGGGAAGCGGAGGAGCTGGTCCAGCGCCTGGGCGATGGCCTTTGAGCTGGTGTCAATGGCGCCGAGGATGACACCCGCAATGTTGCGGCGCACGCCTGTCTGGTCTTCGAACCGCGTGGCGGGATCGCCCTGCATCTTCAGCAGCCGTCCGAGAAAATCAAACGGCGTGTCTTGGCTCGCGGCGACCTGCGGCTTTCGCCTGGCAATCAGCTCATCCAGGTAAGGCTTCATCTCCCTGGCGGAAATGTCCGCGGCATCCTGAACTTTCTGGTCGTTGGTCAGGTTCAGGAAGATTTCGCGGAACATCGTGCGGCTCCAGCGCATCATGGTGGGCTCGTCGGGTCCGGGCACTCCGAAATAATGGGCCACCAGCCGCGTCGGCACCACGCGAGAGAGTTCGCTGACCGCGTCCATCCTGCCCCTGGGCCGGGCCTGCTCGATGACGGCATCGGCGCACTGCGCGTCGAACCGGCGGATGGTTTCCAGATCCTCGGGGCGGCAGGCCGCGCGCAGGATAGCCTTTTCGTGCTGGAGCTGCGGCGAATCGTCCATCCCCAAAATAAACGGCCCGCTGGTGCGCGCCATTTTGGCGGCATTGATCTCCTTGATGGTGAAGTCGCGGTCGTTGGAGAGGACTTCCAGAACATCCGGGTAGCGCGAGACGATGGCCAGCCTAGGCACGACAAGAATGGGCATGTAGGTGCGCAGGCCTTGCGAAAGCGTCCTCAGCAATTCGGGCCCCGCAAACCAGGCTTGCAGCCTCTCCGCGGCCAACTCTTTCAGGTTGCTGAAGTCTTCGGCCAGCTTGTGTTCTTCGGCCAGCGCGGAATGCCACAGATCCTTCAATATTTCAGGCAGCAAAGGCATGCGATTCCCTCAACCGGCCAGGAACTTCAAGGCCTTGATGCTGGGCAGGAAGAAATAGCCTCCGCCCATTACTTGGACAAAACGCGGGATGCCGGGGACGCGCTTGCGGACCGGCTGGGACTGAATGGTCATGATGTTGTTGCCGTCGGCAACGTCGTTATCGGCGATGAGCGGGTCCTTGTTGTCGTACAACCCGCCGAATTTCTCGTTGATGATCCAGGTCTGCTGGACAAACTCGAATTGGCGCCTAATGTTGGCGTTGATGGCCACAAAGAGAAGCCCGCGCTCGGCGCCGTCGTCGTTTCCGGACCTGGCATTGTCCAGGTACGTGCCGTAGGGCCGGCCCCGCCGCATAAGTTGGTGCCGCCTGACCATCTGGAGGGACTGATCGGTTGTGGGAGGGAGCGAGTCGCGCGGGTTGCACCGGCGGATGTGCGCGCCGATAGGGCAGGCATAGCCGTTCGGGTCCGTGGCAGCAAACATGAAGTCGTTATTCCGTTGGTCATCTTTGCCCAGATTGGGGTTGTCCGCGTTTGAAGCCAACACCAGGGGGGCGCCGCTGGGCCAGCGGCCCACGCATTTGGCGGCGAGCATTTCCATGTTTTTCAGCGGGGAGTCCGGGTGGGTGGTGCTAGCGCGCATAAAATTCCAGAAGCCCGCGACATCCTGTTTCAATTTGCGAAAGACCAGGTAGCTACCGTTTCGCCCCAGATCCTTCATGGCGCCTGCAGAATCGTCGGTTCCGTCGAGGATGGAGTGCAAAATGTTTTTGGGATCATCACTTTTGGACACGCGGGGGGAGAAAGGCTGTTTATCGTATTCATTTGCGTAGCCGAGGATGAACTCGCCGGCTTTTATCTCCATCTGACCGGGGCGGCGGGGAGTTTTGAGCTCCGCGATTGCCGGCTGAGAGATCCCGTCGCGAAACCCGAACGGCTCCTTTTCGTCCTGGCGCTCGACCGCTTCCTGTGCGGAGACTTCTTTGACCCCGCCGATGCGCTTGATCCGGTCGCGCTGGATTTGGCATAAGTTTTTCAGCGTGGCCGGATCCTTGGCGAACAGCATCAGCAAGACGTGCAGCGGCTCTGTTCCCGGGCCGCCCAATTCCCAGTTTTCCGGGGCGCTGTCCCCGGTGTCACCGAGGATGCGCGACCGCTCCGGTTCGGCCATGCCTTCATCGAGCTCCTGGGGAAACGTTGCCAAAACATTTTCGCTCAGGCCCAGCGCGCGAAGCCCCGGCGCTGAAAAAGCGATGTTCAAGCTGGGACTGGATCTCCCCTCTTTTTCCTTGTGCTCAGCCGTGGTGGTCTCATTTCCGCTGACGATTTCGCGCAGCCACGCCCTGGCTTTTTTGGCATCCTCAATTTTCAGAAACAGGTAGCAGGCAAAGGGCAGTCGTCCATACGCGCGCAGCACAATCCCCTGAATGTCGTTCAATTCGATATAATTCGGGGGCCTGATGTCAAACCAACTCTCTTCCTTGGGAGGCTCAACCTTCTTGGAAACACCCAGAACAGTCACGATCCCAAGAACAAAAACAGCGCCAAGGAATCCAACTACGAACCAGACGGCATTAGGGGCTGTCCGCAGAAAAGCAAAAGGTAAGAACAATACTAGAGCCACCCAAAGAGCACCAATAATCTGAATGGCCGATTTCAAGGTGTCACGAGGAAATTCCTTCCGATACCCATAAGACAACAAAATTCCTGTGATCGCGACCACGCAACCCGCTCCCGCTCCCGCAAGCGCCCCCAGCCAGGGATTGCTAAAAAAGGATCTAAACGATTCGCTTTCCATACATCACCTTTCGTGCTGGCTTAGAACTTTTCCCATTCGTAGGATGAATCTAACGAGCGGCCAAAGAGAAATCACAAGGAATGTTAATGCCAACGACGCAGCATAAGGCTCGAGTATGTCTGGCCACCTAACTTCCTTAAGGGCACCCCTGGCGAGCCAAGGACCGGCAAACCAAAAGGTGGCAATCAACAGGATTTGCACGACCATTTTGAGGCCGTCCCTGATCGTCGCGGCACTTGCGAGCCCATTAAGCATCCAAATAAATACCGCTCCGGAAAGTATGCCGATAAGAAGTCCCAGTGCAATGCCCGTGACCATCGTTGTGACTCAGAAGCCTTCTCTAGATTCAAATTTCCCGCTGAACTTCGGCGGCCGCACGTCGCCTTTCCTGCGCTCTGCGGGACGTCCAGCCATTACAGGCGCTGCAGCCATAATTCCGCCTGCGCATCCATCGGCTGCTGGAGACCGGCGTGGACCTGCATATTGTTCATCACGTTTCTGACTGTGGCATGCGGACAACTGCTGTACCACACCTGGGTCTGCACCTGATGGTCGCGGGCCCACTGTTTGAAGGACTCCACATCTGTCGCGCCAGCCCACGCCAGGAACCAGGTCTTGGGGAAATCACAGGTGTTGCTCCACACGGCGGTGAGACCCACGCTGGCTTTGTCCACAAAATCACCGAGATAATTGTCCCAGCTCCCGTCAAAATTGCTAAAAAAAAGCAGCCGCTTCTTGTTATCAATCAAAACCCAGCGGGCGAAATGGATGGTGGGGATGCCACCGAGAGAGCCGCGGTTGAACCAGTGGATGGCAAGCAGGTTGATGGCCCAGAGGACGGCCTGAAGAGTGAACAGACGGAACAACCCCGGCTTTATATCCACCAGGTGGGTCAGTTGGTTCTGTACCTGGATGTCTTCTTTTGCTATCAGAGCAGGCTCGGCATGCACCGCGGCGCGGGCTTGGATACTCTGGTCTCTCATCTCATGGAACAGAAGGACGATCACAAACAGGACCAGCGCGGCGATCACCGCATAAAGAACAATGTGACACAGCCAGAAGAGCGCCAGGAGCGCGCCGCCGGCAAGGATCGAGAAAAAGATGAACCCGGCCCGCGAGTTGTCCACGTTCGCGGCGGGCGGGACTGCACCGAGAGACTGCACGATTTTATCGCGAACAGCGGCCGGCGACAGCTTGTTCAGGGATGGCTCGGCCTTATCCAGGAATGCCTGGATTTGTTCGCGGATCTGGATGCCGTCCAGTACGTTTTGGACCGTTTCTCCGCGGTAGGCGATGTGGAAAGCCCCGTAGGGAAGAGAATTGGACTTGAAGTAGGCGATGCATGGTGATGGGTTCGCGGCGGCCTTGCCCGGGTAGCCCTGGCAGTAGCTGTAAATCGCGTCAAGACCTGGGCCGGCCGTGGCCAGGAGAAGATTCAGATAGTCATCCTCATCGCCGTCATAGTTGCTCTCGAAAGCCAGGCAGGCCTGGTAGGGGCCTGCTTTCTCGAGAATCACCCAGCGGCAGAAATGCGTTGTGGTCAGCCTGGAGAAAGGGATGTACTTGTTGTTCTTGATGTCATTTCCAATTTCGTTCAGCAGGGTGCGTAACGCATCCACTTGATCCGGCTTCACCCGGACGATTACGGTTAGTGCGTTCTGCGTCATTTTGAGCCCCCGGGCGCCTGCTTATCCGGTCAAAGCCAGGGTATCGGCGGCAGTTGCGCTGCCGCCGGTTAAGCCAAAGTCATTGTGGAATAGTTTGCAAGCGACGGCCACCGATTGCAAAAGTGGATCCGGCTGGGGCCCTTATATCACACAAGGATACTACTACAAACTATAAATCGCGGAAGGTTGGGTGAATCTATGCTTCCCAGCAGAGAGATGGATACGGACGCGAGTGAAAGCGGCGGGGCTACCGGGCGACTGGTACTTCGGGAGTTCCTGACGTGCTTGCTAGGCGAGAGCGATGAGGTCCATTTCGATGCGGGCGTCGCGGGGGAGGCGGGCAGCCTCGATGGTGCTGCGGGCTGGCGGGTCTTCGGGGAAGTAGCGCTTGTAGACTTCGTTCATGGCCGTGAATTCGTTCATGTCCTTCAAATAGACGGTGGTCTTTACCGCGCGCTCGAGCGAGCTGCCCGCGGCTTCCAGCACGGCCTTCAGGTTATCGAGCACGCGCGCGGTCTGCTTGCCGATGTCGCCTTCGACCATCTGACCGGTGGCCGGGTCGAGCGGCGTCTGCCCGGAAAGATACAGCAACCCGGCGGCGCGGATGGCTTGGGAGTATGGCCCGATGGCTTTGGGAGCGGAAGGTGTCGAGATGACTTGTCTCACGTTTGCGTGGCTCCGTGATGCGTCAGATGAATTGCTTTGCGTCGAGTGCGAAATGAAGATAGCACAGTGACGGGGAGTTGTAGCGCCCGCCATCAAGCTGGGCGGGCCGGCACGGTGCTGCCCTGACCCTTCGGCAGGCTCAGGGTCAAAGGGCAGCGCTACGGGTACCTGCGGCGGAAGTCTTCCGGGATGCCGGTCTCGGTCAGCCACTTGCGAAAAAAAGCAGCCGCATCTTTTCCTGTTTCCTGTTCGAGCGCCCCGCGCAAGTCATTTGCGGTCCAGGCTTGGCCGCGGAGGGCGCGTCGCATATGCGCCAGGGCATGCTCCAGATGCTCCCGTCCGAATTCGTCTTCGAGGGCGAAGAGAAACAGCCAACTCTTCCCGTATCCCCAATCCCGCAGCAGACCCGGTTCGGAGGGATCAATCTGCAGCAGAGGTTTCTCTTTAATCTCTTTGCGCTCGCTTTCGAAGCCTTTCAGTTTCTCGGCGATGAAGTCGTGGAGATCACCTCGCGGGGCGAGGGCGTGGATGCGAGCCAGCAGGGTGTACATTGGCAGCGCGTC
The DNA here is from genome assembly GCA_041485165.1 of Terriglobia bacterium. Classification (GTDB taxonomy): domain Bacteria; phylum Acidobacteriota; class Terriglobia; order Acidiferrales; family UBA7541; genus JAAFGT01. The sequence continues at coordinate 16,249 of JBGPJC010000011.1, forward strand.
GAGCGGGAGCGAAGCCTCATTGTGACCTAAGGCTTGCCAGTGGCGGAACCACGTGTCCGCGAGGATGAGATCGGCCTGCGCCAAGGCCGCATCTCCACCGATATTTCCCCACGCCTCACTGAGCAGGGCGGCTTCGGGCAACGACGGGCAGGTCTTCTGCCGTGAACCGGAATCCGCCCACGTCCCGGAAACCAGCTTGGAGTCCTTTGCCCCGCACTGCACCACCCATACGGGGCGTACTCCTGCGCCGCGCGGCCCGAAGGCGGTGTCGTAAGCCTTCACCGTAGCAGCGATGTGCGCGCCAGCCTCCTGGACGTCGGCGGCGGTGAGGGGGAATCGCGTCCAAAAGACGACGGTGCCGTCTCCGGTCTTGATTTCTGTTTCCTGGAAACGCCCGGCTAAGACAAACGGGCGGAAATCCTCTTTGCGCTGTTCGAAGCGGTGAAGGACTTGGCCGTATTTCTTCTTCGCGCCGCGTTCGCGGCCGCTGGCATGGATGCGGTAGTCCGCGGGGGAGTGGACCAGGAGATCCCATTTCTTTGGCGGCTCTCCGCCACTGGAGAGCGCACTCTTCGGCGCTGACCAGATGGGATACCATTCGCCGGACGGCAGGAAGACGGCGTCCTCTCCCGCCATTCCGGCGACGGCGCCTTTGATCCCAAGCTCATAGGCGATGGAAATCTCGCGTTTGGCGCCATGCGGCCAAGGCGGCTCAAACTGGAGGGTGATACGGCCGCCCTGGGCATCAACGCTGGCCGATGGGGTGATGTCCCGGCCGTCCATCTCCGCGCGCAGGTTCATCAGGGCAAAAAGCTTGGTCCCCGGCATGCTCACCTCCAAGGAAGCGAGCGCCTTGTTGCCCGTGTTTTTCATTTTGTAGGTGCCGCGGATTTTGAGGTGTGGCTCCGGGCTCGCTTGGTAGGTGACTTCCAACTGCTGATGCTCGATGACGTAGGCTGGAGCCACTGGGGTGGCGCAGGCTGCGAGGAGCGCTGCAAGGAAGAGCGCAGTGAGGGAAGCGAGCGCGCGGGCGGCGTAAGGCATCGGCAGGATGATTCTAGCGGGGCGCCCACCGCGGGGTCAAAGAGCGAAGAGAGATCCTTCGTCCGCCGCGGCGGACTCAGGATGACAAATTTGGGAGACGGCGCTACTGGGGAGGATAGGCGCGCAGAATGTCGGCGTCGGTGACGCCGCGTCTTCGCCGGGCGGTGATGATCTTGTCCACGTCGGCATCGGAGACTCCGCGGACGGCCAACTCGTAGAGCGTTGCTTCGCCGACCCCCGCATTCTTGAGCCTGCCCAGCGCGTTGCCGGAGAGCGTCGGTTTGCCCTCTGCGTGGCGGCGAGCGACCACCAGCAAAGTGCGGTCAGGGATGCCAATCAGGCGGATGGCCTGCGCTTCGCCGGACCACGAGCCAATCAGGCCGAGTTTCGCCAGCTCGATGATCGCGCTGTCGCCCACGCCCGCGGCGTGCATGTCGGCCACCGCCGCGCCGGAGGCGAAGCGCTGCTTGCGGCTGCGCGTAGCACGCACCAGCTCGATACATGCCTGCTCGGAGACGTCTCCATACTTAGCCTTCACCAACTCGGGCACTTCGGCGTTGTTGATGTCCAGGGCGACAAGCTGCTGCACCGCGCTGTAGCTGAAACCGGCGTCGTCCAGCGGGCGCGTGCTGACGTAATCGAGGCCCTTGCAGGCGGAGAGCACGCAGGCCAGAAGCAACGCCGGGAACAGAGTTCCCAGACGGCTGATGCGCGAAGGGGGGAGATGCCGCATACCCCTTAATTCTAGCGGCTGCGCGCTGCCGCTAAAACACCGCTTTGTCGGGAAACTCTGTAGTTTCCGTAAACGCAACAGCACCCAGACGCAGCTCGGCGGGGATGGATTCGCGATCGTTTTCGAGGACCACGCGGGAGAGGAACTCGCCCAGCGCGGGGCCCAGCTTGAAGCCGTGGCCCGACCCGCCACCCACCATCCACACATTCTGATAGTAGGGGTGGCGGTCCATCACCAGGTGGGAGTCCGGCGTGCGCTCGTACTGGCAGACGCGCGCGCGGACCAGCGGCGCGCCAGCCATCGGTGGGAAGCGCCGGGCCAGATAATCGCGCGCCGCAGCCAGCGACTCGCTGTCCACGATGCGCTCGCCGCGGGTGGGATCGAAGGACCCGCGAGACAGATTGCTGGCCACTTTAAATCCGCAAACGTCGCAAGCCGGAGTGCCGTAGAACTCGGTGTCGTAATCCGCCCACGCCGGGAAGTGCGCGGCATCGAAGCGCTCATCGCCGGCCGGGCTGCCGAAATAAAAAATATCCTGCTTGGTGACCACAATGCGCTTGCCGAGCACCTCGGGAAAAATCTGCGGCAGCCAGGGTCCACAGGCGAAGACAAACGCGCCGGCTTCGAGGTCTTCGCCGTGTTCCAGGCGCAAACGATCCAGCCGCGTGCCCGAACCTTTCGGCGGTCGCGCCACGCCGATGCGGACATCGCCGCCGCGTCGGGCGACCTCCTCGGCGACCGCTTGTGTGGCGCGCTGCGCGCGCAGAATGCCGGTGTGGGTTTCGAGGATGGCGGATTCGATCCCGGCGTTGGACATCTGCGGATAGCGCCGGGCGAGTTCGTCCGGCCCCAAGCGCTCGTAGGGCACGTGCAGCCGCTCGAGCGCCGCGATGCTGTGGCGGAAGTATTCCGGGTGGCCGGTCCAGAACCACAGCACGCCGCAGGGCACCAGCATCGGCATGCCCCACTCGCGCTCCCACTCCAGCCAAAGCGAGCGGGCGCGCATGGCCCACTCTGTGTAAATGGCCTTGTCGCCGTAAGTGGCGCGGATGATCCGCGTCTCGCCGCTCGAGGTGCCGCGCGGATTCCCCGCGCCCCAGGCGTCGAGGAGGGTGACCTTCGCGTCGCGCTGCTGGAGGTAAAAGGCCGTCCAGCCGCCGAAAGCGCCGGCGCCGATGACGGCGACATCAGGGCGCTGCGTCACGACGCGCGCTCTGCGCTAACCACGATAGATCCGCTCAACGCCGAAGACGCCCGGGGTGCGCTTGATGTTTGCCAGGATGCGGTCGAGCTGCTTGCGGTCGGAGATTTCCAGGGAGATTTCCATGCGGGCGTGCAGGTTGTCCGGCCGGGTCTCCAGCGTGCGGATATTCGATCCGGCGTCGCTGATGGCCGCGGTGACTTCGGAGAGAATGCCCGGGCGGTCTTCGGTGCGCACCAGCAGGCGGGCGATGAACTGGCCTTCGGATGTTCCAGTCCACTCGACGGAGATACGCCGCTCGGATTCGTAGAGCAGGTTCTGGACGTTGGGGCAGTTGCGGTTGTGGACCGCCACGCCGCGGCCGCGGGTGACGTAGCCGACAATTTCGTCGCCGGGAATGGGGTTGCAGCATTTGGCGCGGTAGACCATCAGGTCGTCAAAACCGCGCACCATGATGCCGGCATCGCCCAGGCCCAGGGCCTTCTTCACCGCGCTGACCAGGCCGGGCGCGGCCTCCTTCACCGGCTCGGGGAGCGGTTCGCCGGTGGCTCGCTGCAGCACCTGACGCGGCGAATATTTTCCGTAGCCCAGGGCGGCGTATAGGTCCTCGATACGGGAGCAGCCGCAATCGGTGGCGACTTTGAGCAGCGACTCCTCGGAGATTTTTTTCAGGCTGAGGCCGAAGCCGCGCGCTTCCTTTTCGAGCAGGCGGCGGCCCAACTCGGTGGCCTGCTCGCGCTCGTGGAGGTTGATCCAGTGGCGGATCTTGCTGCGCGCGCGCGAGCTTTGCACAAAGCTGAGCCAGTCGCGGCTGGGCGTGTGGCTCTTCTGGGTAAGGATTTCGACCACGTCGCCGTTCGAGAGCACGTGGCGCAGCGGCACCATCTGCCCGTTCACACGCGCGCCCACGCACTGGTTGCCGACCTCGGTGTGGATGGTGTAGGCAAAGTCCACGGTGGTCGCGCCGCGCGGCAGGGCGATGGCTTTACCCTTGGGTGTGAAGGCGTAAACCTCTTCGGGGTAAAGGTCCACGCGCAGCGTGGAGAGAAACTCGCCCGGCTCCTGCATCTCCTGCACCCATTCGAGGAGCTGGCGCATCCACACGATGCGCTGGTCGTCGGCCTCCGAGGCCGGCTTGCCGTCCTTGTATCTCCAGTGCGCGGCCACGCCCTGTTCGGCGATGCGGTGCATTTCTTCCGTGCGGATCTGCACCTCGAAGGGCTGTCCGGCGTGAATTACGGTGGTGTGCAAGGACTGATATAGGTTGGGCCGGGGCATGGCGATGTAGTCTTTGAACCGGCCGGGGACCGGCCGCCAGATCTGGTGAATCACTCCGAGGGCGGCGTAGCAGTTCTTCACCGAATCGGTGATCACCCGCGCGGCCATTAAGTCGTAAATCTGGTCGAGCGGGCGCTGCTGCCTCTGGCTTTTTTGGTGTACGGAGAACAGCCCCTTCACGCGGCCCTGCACCTGACCGGGGATGCCGTTCTCGGCAAGGTTTTTGCGGATGGTGTCCTGCACGGCCTCAAGGAATTTGTCGTGCTCCTTGCTCTTGGAGGAAATGTTCTTTTCCATTTCCGCCGCCGCGGCGGGTTCGAGATACCGGAAGGCCAGATCCTCGAGCTCGTTGCGGATCAGACCCATGCCCAGGCGATGGGCGATGGGGGCGTAAATTTCGAGCGTCTCCCGGGCGATGCGCTGCTGTTTTTCCGCGGGCAGAAAGTGCAGGGTGCGCATGTTATGCAGCCGGTCGGCCAGCTTGACAATGACCACGCGCACGTCGGTGGTCATGGCCAGCAGCACCTTGCGGAGGTTTTCCGCCTGGCGCGCCTCGGGGGCCAGCAGGTCAATGCGGCCGATCTTGGTGACTCCGGCGACGATGTGGGCGACGTCGGCGCCGAATAGCTCCTTGATCTTCTCGATGGGGATTTGCGTGTCCTCGACCACGTCGTGCAGCAGCGCGGCGCACAGCGCAGTGACATCGAGGCGCATGTCGGCGAGCAGGTGGGCGACTTCGAGCGGGTGGGAGAGGAAGGGTTCGCCGGACTGCCGAAGCTGGGTGCGGTGTTGCTCGGCGGCGAACTCGTAGGCGCGCCGCAGCAACTCGGCGTCGGCCGCCGGGCGCGTCTGGCGCAGCTTTTCCATCAGCTCGGCGAAACGCGTTTCCAGGGCGCGCCGCGCCGACCGGCCCAGAGGCACAGGCTGGCCAAGGCTTGCCATCTCCCTATTCTAGCGCCGCAGTGGCGCGGGGGGAATCAGGGAGGATCTGCGAGGGGGCGGAGATCTTACTCTTGACGGGAGAACAGAAAAGGGCCGGAGGCGACCCTCCGGCCCGCGTGAATTGCGATTGGAAACCTGTCTGGCTCAGGCCTTGGGCTCGGAAGACTTCTCCAGTTTCTTCTGCTTGATCTCTTTGACCTTGTCGATCAGGGCGTCGGCGTCGGCCAGGTATTTGTTGCGATCGTCGGAGTTGTCCACGGCGTCGGCCTTTTGGCGGTAGAGCAGGTTGAGATAAGCCATGGCGTCATCGTAATCTGGGCGTACTTCAATGGACTTTTTCAGGCGCGCGATGCCCTCGTCGATCGCTGGGCCATACTTGACAGCAAATTCGTCGCGTACCTTGGCGGGGAGAGGGTCGCTGTCCTTGACGGGCTTGCGGATGTTGGCCTTGTTGTAGTCGGTGCGCATCTCGGCGTTGCCGCGGAAGGCCAGCGTCCAATCAATGACCCCGACCCAGTAGTAGGGTTCCGGGTCATCGCCTTTGATCTCGGAATGCTTCATGTGGTACGAGCGGGACTCCTCGAGCTTCTTGGGGTCGTAGGGCTGGCCGCCCATTTGAAAAATCATCGAACCGATGCCGTCAATCGCGGAGAGGTTTTTCGGGTCGGTGCGCAGCACATCCTGGAATTCAGCGATGGCCTGGTTGCCGCGGTTGATATTGTCCTCGCTGGTCGCTCCGGCCACGTACAGGTTGGCGTAGGCGGTGGCCAGGTAGAGGCGCGCATTCAGCAGTGTGGGGTCGAGCTCCTTCGCCGACTTGAACATCTCAATGGCAATGTTGAACTGCTGGGCTTTGTACGCCTGCACGCCCTTGTTGAGCTTGTCGCGGGCCTGCAGCTTGCTGCACCCGACGGCCCCCATGGACGTCAGGGCCAGCAGAGCGATAGAAAGAGAAATGCGGCCCGAACGAGCCGCACAGATTGAAGGAGTCATTGGCGGTTCCATCCCTACTCGAATTGGAGTTTTCTTGCCGAAGAGCAACCGGCCTCCGGCAGCCGCGCTAATCTGTTGCGTCCCCGGCGCCGGGGAGGGCTTGCTACTGGCCGGATTCGATCTTGGTCGTAATCAGCCCAACCTTATCTATATTGGCGGAGTGCATGATGTCAATGGCGCGTGCCACCTTCTCAAACATCACTTTCTCGTCGCCCTTGATAAACGCTACGCGCTCGGCGCGGGTCTTGAAGATCTCGGTGAGCCGCGCTTCGAGTGTATCCCAGGTGGCGGGCTCCTGATTGATCTTCAGCGAACCGTCCTCGGCCACCTGCACTACCACCAGATGGCTGGGGTCCGGAGGTGCTTGATCCTTGTTCGGCGATGGCTGGGGCACCAGGGCGTCCAGTCCCTTGGGCGTCAGCGGCGTAATGACCATGAAGATGATCAGGAGCACGAGCAAGATGTCAATCAGCGGCACCACGTTCATCTCCGCCATTGCGCCCTTGCTGGTGCCAACTTGCATTCCCATGACTTCGTTCCTTTCCGGCGGCTCTCCGCCGGGATAGCCCTTGCGGAAGCGTTTATCCGCCGGTGGGAGGCGGCCGAGGAGCCTGCTTACCCGTTTGGGTCTTCTCCGTCAGCAGACCAAGCGCGTCCACGCCGGCCGAGCGGATCTCGTCCACCACTTCGACCACCAGCCCGTACTTGGCGGCGCGGTCGCTGCTGACGAACACGGTCTTGTCGGAGGCAGCGGCGAGTTTTTCTTTGACCAGCTTGGTGAGATCTTCCTTTTTAACTTTGACCGTGCCCAGATAGATCGCGCCATCGCGAGTGATGGCCACCACCACGGCATCTTCCTTGTCCGCGGCCTTCATCTCATGCGGCTTGCTGACCGGGGCGCGTTCCACGGGGTGGCCCTTCTGGAGCATGGGTGTGACCACCATGAAAATGATCAGCAGCACGAGCATGATGTCGGCCATCGGAATGATGTTGATGGCCGCTATCACCTCCCCGGCTTTTGGTTTGTAAGCCATGTCCGCCTACTTCTTGGCAGCGCCCCGGCGGGTGATGAAGTAATTGACCAACTCCATCGAGGAGTTGTCCATCTCCACGTCGAAGCCTTCCACTTTATTGGTGAAGTAATTGTACGCCCACACCGCCGGCACGGCGACGAACAGACCGATGGCCGTGGTGAACAGCGCCTCGGCGATACCGCCGGCGACGGCGGCCAGACCGGTGGCCTTGTTCTGGGCGATGCCGATGAAGGCGTTGATGATGCCGACCACGGTGCCGAACAGACCGACGAACGGCGCGGTGGAGCCGATGGTGGCGAGGCCGCTGAGGCCGCGCTTCATCTCCGCGTGGACGATGGCTATCGAGCGCTCCAGACCGCGCTTGGAGGCCTCGATGACCTCGGCCTCCTGTACCTGGCTGGAAGCCGCCTGGAACTCGGACAGCCCGGTGGCCACCACCTTGGCCAGGTGGCTCTTCTTGTTGCGCTCGGCCACAGAAATGGCTTCATCCAGCTTTCCGTCGCGCAGTGCGGGAGCCACCTGCACGACGAAGAGGCGGGACTGCTTGCGGGCGGCGCTGTAATACAACGCGCGGTCGATCATGATGCCCACCGACCAGGCGGACATGACGAAGAGGATGACCACGACGATTTTTGCCGGGACGCTCATGGACTTCCAAATCTCGCGCAGGTCCCAGCCGATATAGGTCTGGCCTTCCTCCAGGAGCAGAAAACAGGTAAGGAACAGGTTAGAGAACATCAGAGTTATTCCTCCTCATTAGTCAAACAGCGCCGCTGGCCGGTTAGGAGCTCAGCGTGAAAATGACTTCTATAATTGTGTCTACTTCGACCGGATCCCCGTTCAGAGTTGTCGCCTGGTAGCGCCACTGGCGCACGGCGTCCAGCGCCGCCTGCACCAGCAGAGGATGCCCGGAGACCACTTCCAGTTGCACCACTGAGCCATCTTTGGCAATCACGGCATGCAGGCGCACCGTCCCGGAGATGCGCGCCTGCTTGGCCAGCGGCGGATAATTGGGACGCACCTGGTTCAGCAGCTTGGCCGACTGCACGTTGCCGCCTACGCGGATGCGCTTGGGGCCTTCTTTCGGCGGTGGCGGCATAGTACTGACTCCGCCCAGGATGCCGCCCATCACTCCGCCCGAGCTCCCGCCGGACACGCCGCCCGGCACGCCGCCGGACACGCCGGTATAGGAATCCGGTGGCAGCTCTTCTTCCTTAATCATGGTCACCTGTTTGGGGATGACGGTGGGAGTCATCATCTTCCCCGCCTGGATGATGCGCTGCACTTTGACGACCACCTTGGGCTGCGCAGGGGGAGGCGGCGGAGGCGGGGGAGGCGGAGGCGGCGCGACCAGCAGCGTGGTCAGCAACTGCTTGGGAAGCGCTTCTGTGTAGATCAGCGGCACCAGGATCATGATGCCCATCAAGGCGAATTGCAGGAGTGTCGAGAGCACGATGGCCATGCCGCTCCGGTTCCTTTTCCCTCCGCCCGATAGCACTAACTCGTCGAACATGATCTACCTCCAATCGGCTGACCGCCGCCCGATTATCCGGCAACTTCCGATTGCCGGGCGCGGCTGCCCGCCGAGGAACCCGATCCTGCCGGAGCCTTGCGGCCTCGCCATCCATCCCAAGCCACCACCAGGGGCGCGGCAATCCCAAAACTGGAGTAAGTACCTACCACAATTCCGACCACCATCGCAAAGGAGAAGCTGCGCAAACTGTCGCCGCCGAGAAGGAAGAGTACCAGTACGGTGAGGAACGTCAGCCCGCTGGTCAGTATCGTTCGCGAGAGGGTCTGATTGATGGAGCGATTCACAATCACCGCCATCGGCTCTCTCCGCATCAAACGGTTGTTTTCCCGCACCCGGTCGAAGATGACTATGGTGTCGTTCATCGAATAGCCCACCAGGGTCAGCAAAGCGGCGATGACGGTGAGCGAAATCTCGAAATGGAAAATCGAGAAAAGCCCAAGCGTTATCAGCACATCGTGAAAGACCGCCAGGACCGCGGCAGCACCGTACACCCACTGGAATCGGATGGCAATATATACCAGCATGCCCGCCAGTGCATAGAGGGTTGCAAAGAGGGCCTGCCAGCGGAGTTGGGCGCCCACCTTGGGGCCCACGATTTCGACGTTGCGGATAGCGAATCTGCCCACCGAGTAGTTCTCGCGCAGCACCCCGAGGACCGCGTCGGCCGACCCGTGGCCCTGCTGCACCGCAGGACTGGAGGATAGAGGTCCGCGCAGCTCATCCAGGCTGGTCACCAGGCCACCGCGCTGCTTGTCGCGGAAGTCCAGAATGGCTGCGGCCACCGCCGGATACTGCGTCGCGGCAGTCGAGCCAAACCCCAGCGGGTCGCGGCGCAGCAGGAGTTCGGCCAGGGCAGAGGCATTCACTATGTTCAAGTCCTGCTTGCCGGGGTCGGAGCGAGGAAAGGTCTTGCTCAGGGCGGTAAGGATAGCGGTCTTCCCGGCGTCATTGGCCTGGTCGCCGGTGGCGCGCTGTTCGAGGCCGATAACCACTTCGTGCTTGTCCGGCTGGGTGATGTCGCGGATCTGCTGGATGGTGCTATCGCCAAAGCCCTGTCCCTTCAGGCCCTCGCGGATTTCGTCGATGGGGGGATCTTGCGCAAACCGCACATACACCATCGTGCCGCCACGGAAGTCGATGCCGTAGTTCAGTCCGCCCTTGGCCAGGATGGAGACGCCTCCGATGGCCAGCAGCAGCAGCGAAAGCATGACAAAGTACTTCGCTTTCCCCATCCAATCTATGTCTACGGTCTTGAACAGCTCGATCATTCTGCGCCTTTTCCCTGAGATTTAGACACCACCGGGACACCCCGGGTTCCCAACCTAGATGCTCAACCCGGCCTCGCGGGGTCTCCGCTTCAGGTGCCAGGCAAAAATCGTCCGCGACACAAACACGGCGGTGAAGATGTTGGACAACAGGCCTATCACCAGGGTGATGGCAAACCCGCGCACTGGCCCGGTGCCAAACAGGAACAGGAAAACAGCCGAAACTATGGTGGTCACGTGGGTGTCAATGATGGTCAGGAAAGCGTGACCAAAACCCGCCTCCACCGCCGAGACATTGGCCTTCCCCGCGCGCAGCTCTTCCCGAATGCGCTCGAATACGAGCACGTTGGAATCCACTCCCATGCCGATGGTCAGGATCACTCCGGCGATGCCGGGAAGTGTCAGCACCGCCTGGAAATAAGCCAGCGCCGCAAGCAGGATCAGCAGGTTCAGAATCAGCGCCAGCACGGCATTTACGCCCGACAAACGGTAGTAAATGAGCATGAAAATCATCACCGCAATCAGGCTGACCACCGAGGCGCGGAAGCCCTGGCGAATGGAATCGGCGCCCAGCGAAGGACCGATGGTGCGTTCCTCAAGGTACTTGATCGAGGCCGGAAGCGAACCCGAGCGCAACACCAGCGCCAGGTCATCGGCCTCTTGCTGTCCGAACTGGCCGGTGATCCGCCCTTGATCTTCAATGCGGCTCTGGATGGTTGGCGCGGTGTCTACCTTGCGGTCCAGAACGATGGCCATCTGCCGGTGGACATTGGCCTCGGTAAAGGCCCCGAAACGCCGGCCAGCTTCGGTGCTGAGCGAGAAGCTCACTTCGTACCTGCCAGGGGAATCCTGGCTGGGCATGGTCTTGGCGTTGCGCAGGTCGCGACCGGTCACCGCCGCGACGCGCTCGACCAGGTACCAGACCGGCGTTGCTGGCCCGCTGCCCTTCTGGGACTGTGTTGTCTTGCTGGGAAGCAATTCTGTGCCGGCGGGCAGGATGCCGTTGAACGCTGCCAACGCTTCGGTTTCTGATGAGAAGACTCGCGGATCGGACACCAGGCGCAATTCGAGCTGTCCGCCGGCCTGGATGATGCCCTTGGCGCGAGTGGGATCTCCTTCACCGGGGAGTTGCACCAGGATTTCGTTCTCGCCGCGGCCGTGCTCGGTGACCACCGGCTCGGTCAAACCCAACTGGTCAATGCGGCGGCGAATGGTCTCCACGGATTGGCGCAGGGTTTCCGTGCGGATGTTGGCGATGGCCGGGCCCTTCAACGATAAGGTATACCCGGAGGCCTGTCCGGCAGTGGGAGCGGTTTCCCAATCCTGGTAATTGGTGCGGATCAGGTCGAGGAAAGCGCTGGCCTGGTCCGGCGCGATGTTGCGCAACTGGATGTGGGAATCATCGGTCTCACCGATGTCCTCAAAACGAATGCCCTTGTCGCTCAGCTCTCTGCGCAGGCGGTCGAGTGACTGGTCCGAGTAGGTTTTCACCGCTTCCTGGGCCTGCACCTGGAGGATCAGGTGAGTCCCACCGCGCAGGTCCAGACCCAGTTTGATGTGGTCGGAAAAGTTCTCCCGCGCCTGGGAGAGGGAAGTAGGCAGGCCGATGAGGCCAAAAATGCAAAATACGATGATGCCCAGAATAAAAATGCTGCGCCACTGGACGTTGATCTGCATTGCTGGAAGCTAACTCTCCTTGGGTTCCGGCTGCAGGCTGGCAATGGCTGAGCGGCTGACCTTTATTTTTACCTGTTCGGCGATGCGGAGCTGAATCGTGTCGCCCTCGAGTCCCAGCACCGTGCCGTAGATTCCGCTCGAGGTGATCACCTTATCCCCCGACTTGAGCCCATTCAGCATTGCCTGCAATTTCTTCTGCCGGCGCTGCTGCGGAAGGATCAGCAGCACGTAGAAAATGCCCACCACAATAACCATGGGCAGCATCGCCGCGCCAATACCGCCAGACGGCTGGCCCTGCGCGAGCAGCGGATGGAGGAACAATGACTGGAAAATCATGGCCTGCTTGAAATCCCCAAATCCGGCTCGCGGAAAAAAATCCCATCCCGGATGGGATGGGCTCCTGACCGTTCTTCCTCAATTAGCTCTTCGAGCAGTTCCTCGCGAATTTCGCCAGCCCCGCCCCACTGGGAGCCAGCCGCTTACGAGGGGCCTACTTCGAGGTTTGCCCGCAACTCTGAGCGGAATCTTGCCAAGTCTCCAAACTCAATAGCCTCGCGGATTCGCCGCATGATGTCAAGGTAAAAGTAGAGGTTGTGGAGGGTGTTCAGGACCGCGGCCAGGATCTCTCCGGAGACAAACAGGTGCCGCAGGTAAGCGCGCGAATATCGGCGGCAGACCGGGCAGGCGCAGCTCTCATCCGGCGGGCGAGTGTCGCCGGCATAGCGCGCATTCTTGATCAGCAGCCGTCCGCGGCTGGTGAACAAGCAGCCGTTGCGCGCGTTGCGCGTGGGCAGGACGCAATCCATCATGTCCATCCCACGCTCGACGTAGTCGGGGATGTCCTCGGGCTTGCCCACGCCCATCAGGTAGCGCGGTTTTGTCGCCGGCAGCTCCGCTGCGGCTTCGGCGGTCATCGCGCAGGTGACTTCGTGCGGCTCGCCCACTGCCAGGCCGCCGATGGCGTAGCCGGGAAAATCGAGCTCGACCAGACGCCGCGCGTTTTCCCGGCGCAGTTCGGCCAGCGCGCCGCCCTGCACGATTCCGAAGAGCATCTGCTGCGCCGGGTCGCCGTGCGCGGCAAAGTAATCGCGCGAGCGACGCGCCCAATCGAACGTGCGCTCGGCGGCCTGGCGCGTGCGCTCAGCGTCCGCGGGCAGCTCGATGCATTCGTCGAGCACCATGATGATGTCCGCGCCCAGCGCGATTTCCACCTCGAGCGCGCGCTCAGGCGAGAGGAAATGCTCGGAACCGTCCAGGTGCGAGCGGAAGGTGACGCCTTCGTCGGTCACCTTGCGCAGGTCAGCGAGACTGAAGACCTGGAAACCGCCCGAGTCAGTGAGGATCGGCCGCGGCCAGGACATGAAACAGTGCAAACCGCCGAGTGTGCGAATGCGCTCGTGCCCCGGCCGAAGAAAAAGATGGTACGTGTTGGCGAGGATGATCTGCGCGCCGAGCTCTTCGAGTTGTTGCTGGGTAATACCCTTGACGCTCCCCGCCGTCCCCACGGGCATGAACGTCGGCGTGTCAATCGCGCCATGCGGCGTGTGCAGGCGCCCCAGACGCGCGCCGCTGGGGTCGGTCTTCAGCACTTCGAACTGAAAAGCCATAGGCGGGAGTGTACCGCAGCGCTGGCCGTGCGCGGACAAGACCGATTGGAGGTTTGCCTCTTTCTCTGCGCAAATGGGTCGAGAGGTTGGCCTATGGGTCGAGTGGGTGGCGACATTCAGGAGCGCTGAGATTTCCTGGAATGCGGCGGTCGCCACGGCGACTGCTCTTCCCTGCAAGAGCCACACCGAGAAGCGAAAGCCGGGCGTTAGATTTTTTCCGCGCAGGCAAACAGCGAGGTCTGGACGAAGCGGATATCTTCACCGGGATTCTGGGGCCGCCGGGGATGAAAGCCTGCGGAATCGTCGTCGAACGTGGATTCCATCAGGGCGCGCGCGTCCTGGTAGGCGGCGTCGCCGGGCACCCATCCGGCCACGCTCATCCAGTGGTTGAAGGAGCGCTCGGACTCAGCCACCTGGTCGGCGCGGGCGCGCAGGCCGGCATCTTCCATAATGCGCAGCAGCTCTTCGCGGCGCAGCGTTCGCGTGTGCGAACGGTCGCGCGCCTGCTCGATGCGATTATTCATCTCCGGCCGGCCGGGCGGCGGAACAATCATGTCCACCAGCGCGACGCGCCCGCCGGGCCGCGCCACGCGCGTGAATTCCCTGACTGCGGCGACGGGGTCGGAAAAATGGTGCAGGCTGTAGCCGCAGGAGACCACCCCAAACGTGGCGGGGGCAAAGGGCAGCCGCAGCGCGTCGCCAAAGCTGAAGTAAAGATTCTTCAGACCGGCTTTGTCCGCCGACGCGCGCGCTTGGTCCAGAATCGCGGGAGTGAAGTCGAGACCCACCACAAAGCGCGCTCGCGGGGCAAAGCCCAGGGCGAATGTTCCCGGCCCGCAGGCGGCATCGAGCACGGCATCGCCCGGCAGCGGGGAGGTCATTTCGATCAGACGCTGGGCGTCGGCGGTGCGCTGCGCATAGACGAAGTCCGAAAACGCCTTCGCCGTCCGCGTGAACCGCTCGCGGATGCGCTCGAGCTGTTCGGGCTGGCTTTCGCCGCTCACCGCCCTATCATACATGCAGGCGAACAGCTTTCGCGCTGGCGGTTCAACGCTTCGAGACAGGGATGACGAACTTCAGGGCGGTGTGCGTCGGCGAGAAGCTGACTACCTTCACGTCTACCAGGCCGGCGGCCTTTCCCCCGGCAAGCACATCGTTTTCTGTGATCTCGCTCCGGCCCTTGGGATAGACGATCCAGATCGCTCCGGCCTCCGACAGAAAGGCCGCGAGTGTTTTCACACGGGTGAGATCACTCCGCTTGGCCGCAGAGAAGAAGATGAGGTCGGAATCCTTGCGTGGCTTGCCTTCGGCGATCTCCGTGGTGCGCGCAGCGAGCTGGCCGCGGAAATCTTCGCCGGCAATGCCGAGGACAGCAACGCGCGAGCTGGGCTTCACTCCCAACTTGTCGAGCAGGCTGCGCGGCGAGCGGATCTTTTCCGCCCACTTTTCTGCGCGAGCGCCGAGCTCGAGGCCCAGGCTTCCGCCGGCGTGGCGAATGCGCAGCCAGCCCTCGCGCGCTTCGAGCGACTGGATGTCCTTGAACAGGATTTTGACGCGCTGCGCGCCGCTGCGGGCTGCGCCTCCGGCGCGGAACCTGACGTAGTCCGACTCGAGGAACGCCTTCCCGGCGATGCGCTTTCCTGCGATCTCCGCCTTGGTTTCGACATCCTGGCCCATCAGTTCACCACCTCGACACGCCTCGGCCCTACGGTATCATCTGAGAGGGCCGTGGATAACGTCTTCGAACAACGAGTGGAATGGAAGGCCGTGCTGGCGCAGCCCGGGTTCGTCTATTTGTTCCTGGCCATGTTCGTTTCTCTCTTCGGCACGGGGATGAACTTTGCCGGAGTCACCTGGTACATCCTGGAAAAAACGGGTTCTCCGGTGAGCGTCAGCCTGCTCAGTGTGCTGGTGATGCTTCCGGGGCTGGCGGTGCCGGTGGTGGGCGGCGTGCTGATTGACCGCGTGGACCGGCGCTACCTGGCCATGGCGCTGGACGTGGTCCGCGGGACACTGGTGCTGGTCACTGCCGCGCTGATCGCCGCGGGGGCGGCGCGGCTGTGGCACATCTACGCCATGGTGTTTCTGCTCGGCATCGGCTTCGCCATCTACTGGTCCACGGCCAACGCGCTGGCGCAGGAGGTGATCTCGCGCAAACAGCTGGTGGCCGCGAATTCCGCCGTGCTGATTGCCATCCAGGGCGGGATGATGACTGCGGGCGCGGTGGTGGGGTTTGTGTACGAGCGCGCCGGCCTCGGCGGCATCCTGGCGATCGACGGTCTCACGTATTTCGTGGCGGCGCTTTGCATGCTGCGGCTGCGCCGCGGCTACCACGCGCCGCAGGCGCATCGCCCCGAGGAGCTTCCTGCGGAAACGGCCGCGTCTTTTTCGCCGGCGTCGAGCGAACAGCCAACGCTGGCCCCCATGGCCGAGCCGGAACTCTCCGCTGTCTTCCTGCGCGACCTGAAGGAGGGGATCCACTACCTGCGCGGACAGCCGCGCATCCTGGCGCTGGGGATCACCTACTCCTGCATGATGGCCGGCGTGATCAGCTCGAACGTCCTTCTGGTGACCCTGGCGCAATTCGTGCTGAAGTCCGGCGCGCGCGGGTTCGGCTTTCTGGAATTCGGCTGGGCATTTGGGGCGGTGAGCGGAGGTTTGCTGGTGGGCGGGCTGGTGCGGCGCTACTCTGCGACGGCGGTCCTGATTACCGCGCTGGCCATCCTTTCCGTCGGCCACGTGATGTTTCCGTATGCCGGCTACCTGGCGCTCGCCGTGGCCATGAACGCGTTGTTCGGCGCCTGCCGCGCGCTCGGCGGAGTACTGACGCAGACCTCGATCATGTCCACGGTGCCGCGGCGCATGATGGGGCGGACGCAGTCCGCGTTCGCGGTCATCTCCACCGTCCTGCAGGTGACCATGAGCTTTTCTCTCGGATTCCTGGCGCAGCACGCCGGCCTGCCGCTGGCTTTTCTGACGCTCGGGCTCTTGTATGGCGGTGCGGTGGCAGCGGCGATCCACGCCCGCGGGCTTTCCGCGGTGGCGGTCGCCGAGGCGTAAACTCGCAGGGCTGGGCCGGACTACACCCAGGCTGTGGGATAATAGTGGTGGAATGTGAAGGTACGTGAACTAGTCCGGATGATCGAACAGGATGGATGGTATCCGGCGAGAACTCGCGGAAGCCATCAGCAATACAAGCACCCGACTAAGCCTGGACTGGTCACGGTCGCTGGAAAACCAAACGACGACCTGGCAGTTGGTACTTTGAATAGCGCTTTGAAGCAGGCAGGGCTAAAGAAATGAAAAGATACCTGATCGTAATCGAAGAGACGCAAACCGGATTTTCCGCCTATTCTCCCGACCTAGCGGGTTGTGTTTCCACGGGGAAGAGCAGGGCGGAAGTCGAAAAGAACATGCGCGAAGCCATCGCTTTTCATCTGGCCGGATTGCGTGAAGACGGCCTCTCGGTGCCTGAGCCACACAGCTCTTCCTCTTACGTGGACGTTCCTGCTTAGTGCCGTTGGCGCCGACTGTGGTGCGATGCTGGTGTGCCATCGGAGCGCCCGCCTGGGCTGACTAGGGCGCAGAAGCAGAAATGATAGCGCGGGAGGCGATGTGGAAACTCCGGAGATCGCTGAGTTCCTGGAACACTTTGAAAAAGTTCGCGGACGCACGCGCCGTGTGATCGGCTGCATCCCGCCGGAGAAGAGCGATTGGCGGTCAGCTCCAGGCAAGTTCAGCTTCGCCGATCTGGTCCGCCATCTCGGCGCAACCGAGCGGTACATGTGGGGCGAAAACGCCCAGGGAAAGCGGAGTCGTTATCCGGGCCACGGCCCGGAGTTGGCCAGTGATTTCCCCCAGGTGCTGGCATTCTTCGAGCGCATGCACGCCGAGTCTATGGAGATTTTTCGCCGCTTGACTCCCGCGCAGTGGAACAGCAAATGCCAGACGCCCGGTGGGACTTCAATCACGGTGTGGAAATGGCTGCGGGCCATGATCGAGCATGAAGTTCATCACCGCGGGCAGATTTACCTGATGCTGGGGATAATTGGCGTGCCCACTCCGCCGCTCTATGGGCTGACTTCCGAGCAGGTGTACGCCGGAAGTGAACACGATCCGAAAGGCGCGGGCTGAATGACGATCATGAGCAGACCCGCTGTGCGCGCCGCGCTCGCAGCCATCCTGGCGCACGCCGTGGTTTCCGCCGTGCATGGCGAGGCTCACCGGCAACTTGGAGTAGGGCTGTCGGCGTGGCAGACCCGGTATGTCGGCGTCGTGATTGTAACCGCGCCCCTGATTGCAGGCGTGTTGCTCTTGCTCAAGCGGCTGCGCGCGGGCGGCGCGCTTCTGGGGGTCTCGATGGCCGGCTCGCTGCTGTTCGGCCTGTACTACCATTTTATCTTCTCCAGCCCCGACCACGTCTCCCACCAGCCGGCTGCGGGCTGGGGATTGGTTTTTATGGCCACATCGGTGCTGCTGGCCCTGACGGAAGTTTGGGGCTGCTGGGCAGGGTTGTCAGCGGCGCTGGGGGATACACCTGCGACCCGCTGAAACAGGTCTCAGTGTTTGACGGCAGCTATGAGATTGCCGGATTGCCGCTGGGACGCCGCTACACGCTGTACGTCGAGCCACTGAACGGCGCGCTGCCTCCCGGAGAGATCAGCGGGCCGCTGCTGACCAAGCCGTGCCGCCCCGGCACTTCGAACAACTGCAACATTCCCCCGCTGAATACAAACTTCACCGCGAAGGTGGGTCCGTAGGAAGAAGACTTTTCTGGGTGGAAGAGAAGGGCCGGTGATGGGGTCAGACGAAAGCTCAGCTGCGAGATCCCTAGAGTGCGCGGAGCTTTTCTTCCATGTTCTGGAGATCGGCGCGAGCCCTGTCGAGCTGCTCTTGAAGATCCGCCCGGCGCGCAGCTATCTCGGCATGCTGGTCCTCTCGCGCCTGGTAATCCGCATCCTCGGCGATGCGCAACCGGCTCTCGAGATCGGCGACGGTCTTGCGGAGCTCGTCTATCCGCTTCTGGATGTCCTCGCGGCGCGTGGGGACCGGTGTTGTTGGCGGGGTAGCCGGTAGCTTTGCGGCGGGGAGGCCCTGTTTTTTTCTTTCCGCCTCGGCAGCTTTGATGGCCGCCTGCTCGGCCTCGCGCGCGGCCTGTTCTTGCGCGGCCTTGCGTTGCTGCTCAATAACGTAGAGATCGGAGGAGGTGCGAAGTGCGACCAGGTCGTCTTCTGTCCACACTTTCTTGGCCCTAGGCTTTTCCGCCCTCTGCGGCGTTTGCCCCGTGCCCTGGGCGAATGCCGGAGCAGCGGCGAGAAGGCAGAGCGCCGGAAGCACACGACACTGCCTCATGAAGCCGGACTGGAGACCCGGTCTGGTATTCATGGGACCTATCCTAAACCTGCCGCAAGCTCTTGGGAAGGGCAGGGCCTGCCGGCGGTCCGAAAGCAGCAACGGCTCCCCGCGGTGCGGGAGCCGTTGCCGTCTGATTCTGGTTGCCCTGCCACACGCCGTGGTTACTGGTTGGGCAGGATGAGTTGCGTGAAGCCGATGGTGTTGACGTCGCGGAACATCGGCGTGCGTGGCGGCAGCAGCGAGGGCTGCAGGAATTCGGTGTCGAAATTGTAGCCGCGAGTCGGCGGGCTATAGACCGTGGTGCAGCACTTGTAGACGCCAACCCCCTGGAGGTTGTAGTAGAAGCTGACGATTGAACCGCGGTAGTTCAGCGTCTGGCCGCCCCAGTTCTCGAGGAAGCGCAGGAAGTTGTGAACTCCGCCGTCGGTGCCGAAGTCCTGAGGCGTGGCGAAGCCGGTGGGCTGCGGGAAGCTGATGCCCTTGCCGGCAACGATGGCCACGCGATACCAGGTGGTCGCGGCGTTACGCCCGCCGGGGGTATACGGCGAGGTAAAGGAGATAATGTCGTTCCAATTGGCCGAGAGGAACGTGAAGGCGTCGGTGAGCACCGCAGAGGCCACATGCGCTCCGCCAAAAGTGTTATTGGCGTTGTAGTTGCCCTGCACGTAGACAGGGTTTTCAACCACGATGCTCAGGCCGCAGGGGGCCACGCCGCACTGCCCGAGGTTGATGGTGGTGCCGTTGACGATCTTGACCGCGCGGCGGAAGAAAAGCTCAGGGTTCACACGCGCCTCGTTGATGGTGATGTAATTTACCGGACGAGTGGCAAGCGAGGGCACGATCCCGCCCGGAGGCACTGCGCCAATCAGGTTCGCCGGGACCACCGGGATCTGGCCGTAGACGTCGAGCCTGTTGTTGCCATTGAGGTCCTCACCCGGATCGAGCAATACGTTTGGAGCGCCCGAGGCGACGGTCGGGTTCACAAAATCTTCGAAACCGAACTCGCCGAGCTTCTTGAGGGGAACCGGGTCCACCTGATTGCCGCGCCGGTCGGAGATGAACACGGTGTAACCGGTGGTGTTATTAGCCTGGGTGCCGGTAGCGCCGATCAGACCGGTGAACCACCGCGAGAGGTTGTTGATATCAAGCTCGACGTATTGGATCACGCCCATGAGCATCACATTGTTGGTGTTTGGGGCGCCGGGGACGGTGTCGCGCAGGGTGCCCTGGCGGGTGTCAAAGAGCACGTTGGGGACGTAGTTGGCCGCGACAACGCTGGCGGTGGCGCCGGCGAATCCGCACGGAGCGTTCTGAGTGGGGACATCCCGCACGCGCTGCAGGCGGATCACTGCATTCGGGTTGGGCTCGGCGCAGACGTTACCGGCAGTATTCAGGACGCCGGTGGAAAGGTTTCGGCCGGTCGTGCCAAGGTCCAGGATTTCCTGGGTGACGTCTATCCACGCTCCCGCGCCGTTCTGCATTTCAATCTTGATGAAACCGCCGATACTAGGCTGGCCGTTGGTGGTCCAATAACCCTGGGCGGTAAGCCCGTTGGAGGTAGCCCACGGCGGAATGCTGGCACCGCCGCCGGGGACGAGGCCCACCAGTTGTACGGGGGCAGTGCCGGTGACGGTAGGCAGCGCGGTGATGTCCGCCGCGGTGTCCGCCAGCATGATGCGCAAGCTTGCGAACGAGTAGTAGCGCTGAGTATAGAGACTCGGGTTGTTGACGTCTTCGTTCTGCACCGGCAATTTGATCAGGTCGATGGGCTGCGCGCCGGCCTGGGTGATGGGCAGGACGAGTTGCCGCGCGCCGGTCCGGCCGTTGCGCAGGTTGCCGCTGTAAGCGCCGATGGAAAGGTTGGTCCAGGTGGGCTCGTTGAACGCCGAAGGGATGGTGCCGGTCAGACTGCCTTCGTTGGTGGCCAGTGCGCGGACGTTCAAAGTCCCGGGGGCGGTGGTGATGTTCACGGTTCCTGTGTATCCACTGCCGGTACCCCAGCCGTTGGAAAGATTGGTGCGGATCACTTCACCCACCGCGGTCACCTTGTCACTGAGGGTCAGTGTGGCGCCGGTGGCCAGGAAGAGGTTCCCGTTGGTATGGACGCGGCCGCCGAAATTGAAGTCGGGGCCGGGGAAAAAGCTCAGGTCGGTCTGCGAGAAAACTCCGAACTGGAAGACCGGGATGCCCACGGTCTGAACGGTGCGGCGCAGGCGCACTTCGGAACCATTCAGCGAGCGCGCGGTGACCGTCATGGTGTACGGCGTGATGAGGCCGATGAAGCCCTGATACGGCCCGGAAGCAATCGTGCCGTTGGTGGCCAGCGGGTTGCCGTTGACGTTCAGCGGATAGGTCACTTCGTAGCCGGAGCCACCCTGCGGGTTGGTGTAATTGACGCCGGGGACGGCCGGAGGCGCCCCCAACAGGGCGTTGATTTGCGCCGTGCTGGGAGCGTAGTTGGTGGCGAACAGCGTGCCCAGGTCGGCGGTCATCTTCTCCATCGCGCCATAGGAGGCGTAGAAGGCCACCGTGTTGTCCCGGTCCATGCCGTTGATGCGCATGTCGGAGTTCACCAGAAGGATGAACCCTGCGAGCATGGAGGACAGCAAGAGCAAGATCAGCATGGTGGTGATCAGGGCCACGCCCCGCTCACGCTCTGTTCTGTGAATGTTTCTCATTGTAAGTTCTCCTCAAACTCCTCGGTCTGTGGAACGATCAGTGATAGCGGTCAACGAATGAAAGGCTGCGCAAGCTCACCTGGGTACCCACGCTGTTGCGGAAGTACTGATTGGTGGGCGTGTAAATGGCGTCGGAACGCGCGGCCATGAACAGGTTGACCTTGCGGATCTGATTTTCCGAAAGTCCCGCAGGAACGGTGGGCCGATTGGTCGGGTTGGTAACCCCGTCCACGAAGTCATAAGTGACTTGCAGGTTTTCGATCACTTCGGCCACAGCGCGCGGTGCGTTCAGGTTGACCTGCCGCATCAGGCGGGGCACCTGAGGATTGATCGTATTGTTGAGATAGTAGGTGATCATCCAAACGCGCGTCGCCGAATAAGTATTCGCCGGGAAAGTACCGCCAATTCGCAGGTCCATCACTGAACCGCCGCCGGCCGGAGCGCCGCGCTGGTTGAGATTGAACGCGTCGTTGAGGGCGAAAGTGATCACCTGGCCGTTTACGCCGGTTACCGCCTGGATGCGCGTTCCTGTAGGGCTGGTGATCATAATCAAGTCGCCGGCCAGGACCGAATTGTTGACGCCGCTGATGGGCGTGGCCGCGTTGACTGTTACGCTGGAGCCGTTTGCCGCCATCGCCGGGAGCAGGTTTTGACCGATGGGCAGGGTATTATCCGTATAGATGATGGTAACAATATCGGTGGTATTGCCGATGATGATGGGGCCCAGGTTCGCGCCCGGAGTCACCGCGGGAATAGCCGTGTAGGTAATAGGAAAGGTGAGCACCGCGACCGCTGAGCTGGGGCGGTTGATGGGGGTGGTTCCTGGCCCGCTGGGAATGGGGATGCCTCCGGTCGGAATCCCCTGCCCAGTTTGCAGAAGGTCGCGGATCGTCAGGTTCATGCCCGCGCGCAGGTTCTGGTTCATATTGGCTAGCAACGAGCTGGCCTGGTTGGCCCGCAGCCCGTCGGTGAAGATGCTGAGTGAGGCCGCCACCACCACCAGCAGGATGGCCATGGCCACCAGCATTTCTATCAGGGTGAAACCCGATTCTTTGTGGACCTGTTTGTGATTCACGACTGGCTCCCTCCCGCTCAAGCAAACGGCGAAATATATGTGGTTAAGGTGTAGGTGCGCCGGAGGCGGCCGGACGTGTAGGTCATGATCACCTGGATGCTGCGCAGGTTGACAACAAAGTCGCGGATGCGGATTTCGCGCTGGAATTTTACAAGCGGAATGATCACGTCGTCGGCAGTTCCCAGGACGTTGTCCGTTCCGGGAAGGGTGATGGTCTGTACGGCGCCATCATCTGCGGTGTTGACCAGTCCGTCGGGGCCGGGGTCGCGAACCGCCAGCGGCCCGTCTTGGAAGACGCCCCCGTCTGCGCCCGATGCGCCCTGTACGTTGCGGATCTGCGCCCATACCAGGATTTTGGTGTCGCGCGCGGTGAACACGCTTTCAATGGCCTCTTGCGCCTTTACCTTGGCCACCAGATCATCCTGGGTGGTGCCCATGGTCAAGATGCCGTAGCTGTAGACCGCGGCCACGGCCGTGACGCCAATCGCGAGCACGACGACGGCGATCATCGTCTCCAGCAGCGTCATGCCGGCCTGTGGGTTTTTCGGATTCATTTTGCGCTCCATGACCCTGCACCCCCCTCAGTAGAGAACCCACGCCGCCCCGGTCCAGCGGTAGGCGCGGATTCTTCCAGTCGATCCCAAGATGGTGAACGCTCGCTGCGTCCCGGCGTCGCCCGGTATGGCCACGTAGACGGAACCGTTCAGCGGCGCGCCGGTGGAGTCCATAAAGGTTCCGTCGCTTGAAAAGGACTGGGTGATTGTTCCACCGAATGCCAGCGCTGGGTTGTTCCCGAAACCGTCCGGAGTGTCCGCCACACCGGCATAGATCATGAACTGGCCGCCGTTGGGAATGGTCACGGCGGGCAGGTCGGTAAATCCGGCGGGCACATTCAAGCGGCGCAGCCAGAGGGTGCTGGGCTGGGTGAACATCACCTGATAGTTGCGCCGCTGGGAGATGGACAACTCGCGCCCCTCGCGGAAGACGTCGGCCACAGTGTTCAGCGCGGCATTGGCGCGAAATGTGGGCATGGCGCCGCGGATGCTAAAGACGGCCATCGCCGCCACGATGAAGATGATCATGATGACTGCCAGCATCTCGAGCAAGGAGAAGCCGGATGCTTTGGTCTGCTTATTCGGAACAGCCGCTTCACGCACCGTACGCTCCTGTTGGGCGCTGGCCGGGAACTTGCACCCGGCCACCGTCCCGGAAGAGATTGCACGTCATCGGCCAGCGCACTGGCCTTGGCTAAGTCGTGCCAGATCAACGCGTGGCGCCAACTACGGGCAAAAGAGGGCTGGCCCGGGCGAGCCGCGTTGAGTAGAAACGTAACAGATAATTCCCCGCGGGACACGCCTTTCCTGCACCTTCTTCCTATCGGTCACTAAGGGGCAGGACCTTACCGACTGGCGGGAGCCAGGGCTTCCAGTCCGGCCATAGCGCGGTCCAGTTCGTCAACCAGCGGCACGGCGCCACCCTCGCGGAAGGCTTTTGTACCAGTGAGCGGTAATACCACAGCGAGCCTTCACGCCCGCCCTTGAACCTCTCCCAGACGCTCTCCCCGTGCTGGCGCAGATCAGCCAAGATTTCGCGGACGTTGTAGAGCTTGTCCGCGGCAGACACCAGGCGGATGTCGGCGTCCTCGCTGCGCACCCTGCGGATATAAGCCTGCTTGCGTTCGCGCCACGCGTTCGCCGCCGTTCTGGCTTACGCCGTGGTATCCGCGGTGCATGGCGAGGCTCACAGGCAACTCGGAGTAGGGTTGGCGGTCTGGCAGACGAGGTATGTGGGTCTCGTGATTGTTGTCGCGCCGCTGATTGCAGGGGTTTTGCTCTTGCTCAAGCGGCTGCGCGCGGGCGGCGCGCTTCTGGGGGTCTCGATGGCCGGCTCGCTGCTCTTCGGCGTGTACTTCCACTTCATCTTCTCCAGCCCCGACCACGTTTCCCACCAGCCGGCTGCGGGCTGGGGATTAGTTTTTATGGCCACCTCTGTGCTGCTCGCCGTGACTGATATTTTGGGATGCTGGGCGGGGTTCGCAGCGGCTAAAGAGGCTCGATGAGGGGGCATTTTTGGCACGCCTGGAGGCGTGCCCTGACTGGATCAATGGCGGGAGCTTGCGGGACCGGACGTTAGAACCATTCCCGCGCGGGGCCTTCCAGGAAGGCGCGGAGCTTGCGCGAGCGCGAGGGGTGGCGCAGCTTGCGCAGTGCTTTGGCTTCGATCTGGCGGATGCGTTCGCGGGTGACGGCAAACGACTGCCCCACTTCTTCGAGGGTGTGCTCGCTGCCGTCGTCCAGGCCAAAGCGCATCTTGATGACTTTTTCCTCGCGCGGCGTGAGCGTCTTCAGGACTGAAGAAGTCTGCTCCTTCAGGTTGAGGTTGATCACCGCCTCGGATGGCGAGATCACCGCCTTGTCCTCGATAAAGTCGCCCAGATGCGAATCTTCCTCTTCGCCGATGGGAGTTTCCAGCGAAATGGGTTCCTGCGCAATCT
Organism: Terriglobia bacterium; assembly: GCA_041485165.1. Lineage (GTDB taxonomy): Bacteria > Acidobacteriota > Terriglobia > Acidiferrales > UBA7541 > JAAFGT01. The sequence goes on from JBGPJC010000011.1 coordinate 41,159, forward strand.
TCAGGATCTTGCGCACCTTGGCCACTGGGATGTCCATGCGCTTGGCGATTTCTTCGCTGGTGGGCTCGCGGCCAAGCTCCTGGACAAGCTGGCGGCTGGTGCGGATCAGTTTGTTGATGGTCTCGATCATGTGCACCGGAATGCGGATGGTGCGTGCCTGGTCGGCGATGGCGCGGGTGATGGCCTGGCGGATCCACCACGTGGCGTAGGTCGAGAACTTGTAGCCGCGGCGCCATTCGAACTTGTCCACCGCCTTCATCAAGCCGATGTTGCCTTCCTGGATCAGGTCCAGGAACTGCAAGCCGCGGTTGGTGTACTTCTTGGCGATGGAGACCACCAGGCGGAGGTTGGCTTCGATCAATTCCTTTTTGGCCTGTTCGGCTTCGGCCTCGCCGCGGTGGATGAGTTGCAGGGTGCGCTTGAACTCGACCAGGCTGACTTCGCTGTCGATGGAGATGTCTTTCAGCTCGGAGCGGCGCGAACGCAGCTCGCGGCGCGCCTCGGCGGCGTTTTCGCCCTTGGAAACTTCGGCGCGGCGCACCAGCTTGGTGGCTTCGCGCTCGAGCTGTTGCAGCCGCTCGACGGTCTGGCGGATCTTGTCGATCAGGCGCTTCTTCTCGAACGGGTTGTATTCCAGCGAGCGGATCAGGCGGGAAGTCTCTACGCGGGTCCGCGCCAGCGCCAAGCGGGCGCGCATGTACGGACGCTTCTTGGCCTTGGGGATGCTCTCGAGGCGCACGGCGAATTTTGCCGTGGCCTGGTAGAGCTTGGCGATGTGGTCGATGGTCTTCAGCGTGGCCTTGGTCTTGGCCTCGATCTTTTCCTCGGTCAGCTCCTCGTCGTCAAACTGCACGATCTCTTTGATCGAGCGCGTGCCTTTGCGTAGGTCTTCCGCAATGGCCAGGACTTCCTTGAGGACGATGGGCGAACGGGAAATGGTCTTGAGCACCACGTGCTGCCCGCGCTCGATGCGCTGGGCGATGGCCACCTCACCCTCGCGGGTGAGCAGCGGCACTGTGCCCATTTCGCGCAGGTACATGCGCACCGGGTCGTTGGTCTTCTCGAGGGCGCCGGGGGTCAGGTCAATTTCGACTTCGTCTGCCCCGCCTCCGAAGTCCTTGGCGGGCTCGGCTTCGGCTTCGGCCGGCTCGGCAGCGTCGGCGATGGCACGGGCGGCCTTGGCGGTGGCGATGTCCTCGTAGACATCAATGCCATAGCGTTCAAAGGTGGAGAGCAGCTCGTCAATTTCTTCCGAGGAATGGACTTCGGCCGGAAGAATGTCGTTGACCTCGTCATAGAGCAGGTAGCCGCGCTCCTTGCCCATGTTGACGAGCTGCCGTACCTGGTCGTATTTGTCTTCGATGGCCAAAGTCGTGCTCCCCTAGTTACTCAGCGCCCGCCCCGTCGAGGCGGGCACAGGCGGGCAATGTCTGCCCGGCAGAGTTACATGGCACAAGGGCACGGATGCCCCAGGTGATGCAGTTAACGTGTGAGGTGGTGAATGCCACCAAGAAGAATTGCCGCCTCTGTTCCGCGCTCGCCCCAAAAACCCGCCACAGCCTACATCCCGTTACAGGATTTAGATGTAGGGCACACCCTTCCCGTTGCCTGTCAAACTCTGCAAAATTACCTCCATAAAGGCCTTCGGGTCAACAGTTTTCTTCGTTGGGCGCCTGTGGAAATGGGGAGGAAGTCGCAGGCTTATGCTCGCTCAGCGGCTGGTGTCTCCGGACAATTCCTTGCTCAGCTTTTGCTTGCGGCCCAGGAGCTGGCGGAGTTCGGCTGCCGCGGGGCTGGACTCGATCTGCCGCTGCACATCGGCAAGCTCAGTCTCGAGTTTCCGCCTGCGCAGGACGCTGAGGCAGCTCTCGGCCTCTTCCCACCGTGGTTCGGAGGAAGGCTCAAAAATGATCTCGAACAGCAGACGGCGGTCCTCGCCCTCGACGGCGTCGGCGAGATAGGCGGAATCGGGGCGCTCGCCCGAAGCGCAGGCCTCCAGAAGAATGTTGAAGAGTTTTTCGGTGGAGAGGCCGAGGTGTAGATTCGATTCACGGATTTCCTGCACCAGGCGTTTGCGGAAGCCTTCGCCATCCACCAGCATCTGGATCAGGCGGCGCTCGGCGGGCTTGGCGCCTGAGCCGGCCAACTCGGGGCGCAGCTTGACTTCGCTGCGGCGCTCGGCGGCGGCCTTGCGCATGGATTCGCGCAGGACCGGTTCGTCGATGCGTAACTGCTGCGCCACGCGCGAGGCCCACTCGGAGCGCAGCAGCGCGTCGGGGATGTGCTGGATGTAGGGCAGCAGGAAATTCACCGCGCGCACCTTGCCGTCTGCGGTGCCCAGGTTCATGCGGCCGGCGCGGGCGATCAGGTAGTCCACGTAAGCAGGAGCTTCGGCGAGGAGTTTTTGGTAGCTCTCCGCGCCCTGTTCGCGGATGTACTGGTCGGGATCGGCGCCGCCAGGGAGCGCGAGGACGCGCACATCAAAGGCCTGCGCGAGCAGAAGAGTCAGCGAGCGTTCGGTGGCCGCTTGTCCCGCGGTGTCGGGGTCGTAATTCACCACCACGCGGCGGGTGAAGCGCGAGAGCAGTCTCACCTGCGCCTCGGTGAGACTGGTGCCGCAACTGGCCACCACGTTGGCGACCCCCGCGCGCGCCACGCTGATGGCGTCCATATAGCCTTCGACCAGCACGGCAAAATCTTTCTGGCGCAGCGGCTCTTTGGCACGGTCGAAATTGTAGAGCACGGTGCTCTTGGTGTAGATGGGCGTCTCCGGCGAGTTAAGGTACTTGGGCAAGTCGTCGCCGAGGGCGCGGCCGCCAAAGGCGATCACTTTTCCCGAGTCGCTGGCGATGGGGAAAATCACCCGCCGGCGGAAGCGGTCGTAGAGACGGCCGCCCGGATCACGGGCCACCAGACCGGAAAGCTCGAGCAGCTTTTCCTGATAGCGCGGGCGCATCTGGCGGAGCAGCGCGTCGCCCGCCGAGGGCGCGTAGCCCAGACCGAAACGCGCCATGCTCTCCAAATCCATGCCGCGGTCTTCTAGATAGCCGCGGGCCACGCGCCCCTCCGGCGTGTTGAGCATCTGGCGCGCAAACCACGCCGCCGCTTCCTTGTGCAACTCGACCAGCAGGGTGCGCTGGCCGGTGGCCTGGCGCTCGGCGGCGGTGCGCGGCTTCTGTTTGGGGAGCGGGATACCGCATTTTTCCGCTACCGAGCGCACCGCTTCCGGAAACGCGCATTTCTCCACTTCCATGACGAATTTGAAGACGTCGCCGCCCACACCGCAACCGAAGCAGTGATAGATCTGCTTGACGGGATGCACGGCGAAAGATGGAGACTTTTCGCTGTGGAACGGGCACAGGCCCATGAAGTTCTGCCCGCTCTTTTTCAGGCGGACGTATTCGCCGATGACGCGGACAATGTCCGCCTGCTGCTTGACGCGATCGGCTTGTGAGCCTGCTTCAGCCATGAAGTTCTAAAGACGAAAATCGAAATTCGAAAAGCGAAACTCGAATCGCTAAAGACGAAACACGAAACTCGCCCGGCGCTGGTTAGCCGTCTTTGACGGACTTCGCCAGGAGGGCTTGCGTCGCACGAATGTAGCCGTTCAACCGGCGAATTTCAACCCCGCGTAGCGGCTCCTACATTTTCAATTCCACGACCGTGATCGCCGACCCTCCGCGCTCGGGATCTTCGGCGGAGATGCGCTCGACCTGAGGATGTGTAGCGAGGAACTCCGCCAGGCCGCGGCGCAGAGCGCCGGTGCCGTGGCCGTGGATGATGCGCAAGCGCGGCAGTCCGGCCAGCGCGGCATCGTCCAGGAACTTGTCCACGCGAGCGGAAGCTTCCTCCACCGTGCAGCCGATGACGTTGATCTCTTCCGCCGCGGCGGGCTTACCTGCTTGCGAGCGCACGGTGATGCCGGCGCGGGTCCCCGCGCCGGCAGCGGAGGAAGCCTTCGCGGGTGCCTCGTTGACAATCGCCAGGATGTCGTCGCGTTTGATCTTCATTCGCAGCGGGCCAGCCTGGATCTGTGCGGAGCGATCGTCGAGTTGGCGAAGGATCACCGGCTGGGGCAGGCCGCGGACGCGGAGGCGCACGCCGGGGACGAGCTGCTCGGGAGTGACCGGCATCAGCTCCGCAGCGGCGGCAGCACCCAGGTCCTGCTGGGAGTCGGCGAGATGCGCGACCACCGCGGCGTTCACTTCTTCGCGCGCGTCGCCGCGGGCTTTCAGGTTTTGCCGGCGCGCCTGCTTCTCCATTTGCGCGTGCAGCTCGCGGTCGCGGATGCTCTCGAGCAATTTGGCAATCTGCTGCTCGTAGTTTTTCAACGTGGCGTTGAACTGCGCTTCGAGCTCAGCCAGGCGCTTCCGCTGACGCTCGCTCCACTCCGTTTTCAGCGCCTGGCGCTCAGCCTCGAGCCGTTCCAGCTCGGCGGCGCTGCGTCGCTTGAGCTCCTCCATCTCCTCGCGGCTGCGATGCAGGTAGGTGATCAGTGCCGCGGCCTCGCGCGCTTCCGGAGCGAGTTCGCTCTGCGCGCGGGCGATGGCCGAAGGCGGCAGCCCCAGACGCTCGGCGATGGCAATCCCACAGGAGACTCCGGGGACGCCAATCAGAAGGCGATAGGTCGGCCGCAGGTTTACGCCGTCAAACTCCACCGCGGCGTTGAGCACTCCCGGAGTTGTCGAGGCGTAGGTCTTCAGCCGGTCATGGTGCGTGGTGGCGAGCGTCAGGCAGCGGCGCGCGCGGAATTCTTCGAGCAGCGCCACGGCCAGCGCGGAACCCTCCTCTGGCGCCGTCCCGGTGCCAATCTCGTCCACCAACACGATCGAGCGCGGGCTGGCGGCTTCGAGCATCCCGCGCAGGTTAAGCATGTGCGCGGAAAAAGTGGAGAGGTCCGCGGCGATGGATTGTTCGTCGCCGATGTCCACCAGGACGCGATCGGCCAGCGGCAGCTCGGCAATTTCCGCTGCCACAGGGATACCCGACTGCGCGGCGAGAACGGCCAACCCCACAGTCTTCAGAGCCACAGTTTTTCCGCCGGTGTTGGGGCCGCTGATCACCAGGACTGTCTCGGCCCCGCCCAACTCGAGCGCCATAGGAACGATTGCGCGATCCTGGCGGCGCAGCTTGTCTTCCAGGACTGGATGCCGCGCGGCGGCGAGCCGCAGGCGAGGCGTATCGGTGAAAACCGGCAGAGTACAGCCAAATTCGCGGAAGAAACGGCCGCGTGCGAAGACGGAATCGAGCTCGGCAATCGCCGCCGCCGCAGCCTCGAGCCCGCCAAGGTGCCCGCGAAGCAGCCCGGTGAGCTCGTCGAGGATGCGGGCGATTTCCGCGGCCTCGTCCTCGGCGAGCTGAACGAGTTGGTTGTTGCCGTCCAGGGTTTCGAGCGGCTCGACGAACACGGTCTGGCCGGTGGCACTGGAGCCGTGGATCACGCCAGGGACGCTGCGGCGCTCGGACGAACGCACGGGGATGACAAACCGGTCGTTGCGCAGAGTGACGTAGTCCTCGCCGGGCTCCTCGCCACGGTCGCGGAGCCGGCGGCGTAGGTCCTGCAGAATTTTCTCACGCGTTTTGTTGATGGAGACGCGGATGCGCCGCAATTCCGGCGAAGCGTCGTCGCTGATCTCTCCGTTCGGAAGAATGGCGCGGTGGATGGTCTTCGCCAGCGAACCGAGATCGGAGAGCGATCCCGCGCGGGCCGCCAGCCTCGGGAATTTTTGGCCCTCGTGGCGAAAAGTCTGCTTGAGATCCGCCGAGGTCTCGACCAGCGAAGCCGCGTCGAGCAGCTCCGCCGGGGCCAAGACCGCCCCGGGCACGGCCAGTCGTTCGAGCCACGGTCCGGGATCGGCCAGCGAGCCAAAGCCCAGGTTCTGCCCGGCGCGCAAGTATTCCGCGGCCTCTCCCACCAGCGCGAACGCGGATTCAAGCGCCGCGCGGTCCTCGGTGAACGAGAGTGCCCCGGCGGCGCGGCGTCCCGGGGCGCAGGTGGTGAACCTCCGCAGGATTTCGCGCAAGGCGTCAAATTCCAGAACTTGTTCCGCGGTGCGTGACAATGCCAGCCTCGAAGACTCTCGGCTCTTAGTTTATCTCGAAACGCGAGGGCCGCAGATTTTGAGGGTTTTCACCCGCGTTTACTGCGGCCGCTGAGGGATGCCGAGAGCGCGTGACAAGTAGCCGGCAGCATCTTCCGGTCTGGTGCAGAGGTGCACCAGGTCGCCGTCCGCTTCTCCCCAGGGCGAGCCTGCAGTGCCTTCCACCTCCCGCACACGCTCGAGGATGGGCTGCCAGAATTCACCCAGGACCGCGAACGGCTTGCCAGCCATGACGCGCTTGTTGAGCATTTCCCAGACCACAGCGAGCTCGACCAGTGTCCCAGTGCCGCCCTTGCAGGCCACGTAGCCATCGCCGCGGCGAATGAGCTCGAACAGCCGGGCCTGCCAAGTCGCGACGCGGACCTCCTCGTCCACCCAGCGATTGGCGCGGGCGGCGAAAAAGTCAGCGGTCACGCCGAGCGTGCGCCCGCCGGCCTCTTTTGCGCCACGCGAGACACCTTCCATCACTCCGCCGTAACCTCCCGAGCAGACGGCGAAGCCCGCCGCGGTCAGGGCGCGGCCGAGAGCGCGCGCCGCGTCGTAGTCGGCGTCGCCCTCCTGCGGGCGCGAGCTGCCGAAGACGGTGATGACTCTGCTGGCTGTCAATCCCCAACCCGTAGGGAACCGAATCTCAAAATAAGAAACTCAGCCAGACAGTATAGTCCAAGCCGATGGTCGCGCCCCGGCTCGGGGAGCGAGCGTCCGGAACAACTCGAAGAACACGAGCGGCAGCTGATTTTTCATGGCATGATAGTTTGCCGTCCCTGGCCGGCAAGAGTTTAGCCTCTGGAGGATAAAGTGAAAAAGACGTTTGCTTTCTTAACGGCCTTCGCGCTGGTCACTCTGCCGATGCCGGCACAGGAGCGCGAAAAGGATCGCCTGGAACAGTGCGGGGAAGTGCTCAAGGACATCCTGCACGTGCCCGACAATATCCCGCAGGACCTGCTGGACAAGGCGGAGTGTGTAATCGTTTTCCCGGCGGTCAAGAAAGCGGCCTTCGTCATCGGCGGGAGCTACGGCCGCGGTGCGATGGTCTGCCGCAGCGGTGAGAAGTTCACCGGGCCGTGGGGCGCTCCGGCGATGTTCCGCCTGATCGGCGGGAGCGTCGGTTTCCAGATCGGCGGTGAGGAAACCGACTACGTCCTGCTGGTGATGAACCCGCGCGGCGCAAGCTCCATCCTGAAGAGTAAAGTGAGGCTTGGCGGGGAGGCCTCGGTAGCCGGCGGGCCGAAAGGCCGCACGGCCAGCGCGATGACCAACGAAGTGATGCGCGCCGAAGTGCTCACCTATTCGCGTGCGCGCGGATTGTTCGCCGGGGTTTCCCTGGAGGGCGCAAACTTGCAGGCCGACGGCGATGCCAACGAGCAGATCTACGGCAGGAAAATCAGCGCGCGGGAGATCGTGCGGGAGGGCAAGGCATCTACGCCGGCCTCTGCCAAACTGCTCCTGGAACTGCTGAACTCGAAGTCGCCGAAGAATCTTTCCAATCCCAAGTCGCTCGAGTAGCGGCGATCACTCCACCTGCGGGCGGTGCGGGCGCGCCCAGCGCCCGCGCAACCGCTCCGCTCAGCTTCAGTCCGCTCCCTCCTCGATAGATTGCCTACAGGTGGATGATTTCTCTTGACTTCCAGCCATAAATGACCTATAGTCATTAATGACTGGAGGTCTGAATAGTACTATGACCCAACTGCCTGATTCATCGCCTGATAAGTCCCTTGTGGGAAAGGGCGCGGAGGCTCAATCGGAGCTGGATACCTGTGTTCCGGTGGATCGCCGCGGGCGACGCCAGGCCGAGACTCATGAAAAAATCCTGCGTGCCGCTCTGCGCCTCTTTGCCGAGCGCGGCTTTCACGACACCACGGTGCAAGACATCACCGAGGCCGCGGACGTGGGCAAGGGAACGTTTTTCAATTACTTCCCGAGCAAAGAACACGTGATGACGGCGTTCGCCGATCTACAGGTGGGCAAAGTGAATGCCGCTCTGCAGGCCGCACAGACTTCGCAAGAACCTTTCCGCACGCAGATTGCGAACCTGCTGGAAGCGTTGCTCGTAGAACCCAGCCGCAGTCCGGCGCTGGTGCGCAGCATGCTGCTGGCAAACCTTTCCAGCGAGTCGGTGCGTGAAAACCTGGCCGCAAACCTGGCGCGAGGGCGCGGCAAGCTGGCGGAAATGTTTTCGCTGGGACAGCAGCGCGGCGAAGTGCGCAGCGACCTTCCGGCAACCGAACTGGCCCGCGTTTTCCAGCTGGGCATTTTCGGGAGCGGGCTCTTGTGGGCGCTGCACCCACCGGCTCCGATCGCGACGTGGTACCAGCCGATGTTTCAAGTCATGTGGAGCGGAATCCAGCCCCGCGCATCAGAAAGGTCTGGGGAGTAACGGTCATGACTGCAAGAAAGGTGATCCTTGTGATTCTCGCCGCGGCGATTCTGGGGGGCGGGTTGTACGCGTGGTCCCGTCGAGATGCCGGAACGCTCACTGCCTCGGGTACGATCGAAGCACGAAACATCCGCGTGGGGTCGAAGATCGGCGGGCGCATCCTGGAGGTGCGTGTGCGCGAAGGCGACCGCGTCGAGCCGGGACAAGTGCTGGTCACCTTCGATGACCGGGAGCTGAAGGCCGCGCTCGAGGAGTCGCAGGCTAACTACGAAAAGCTGCAGCGTGGAAACCGCCCGGAAGAAATCGCTCAGGCGCGAGCGCAGGAACGCCAGTCCCTGGCCGACTATGAACTCAAGCGCACCGGCTACCGCAAGGAAGACATCGAGGCCGGGCGCGCCGACCTGGCCAAAGCGAAAGCGGACGCGGTCCGCGCCGAGCTCGA
>JBGPJC010000012.1:0-46726 GCA_041485165.1 Terriglobia bacterium
CGGACCACGGCATACTGGCAGTAAGGCCCGGTCTCGCCATCAAAGCTGAGTGCGTCCAGAAAATCAAAGGTGATCACGGTGCTGCGCGTAAATTTAAGCAGAAAATAACGCAGCGCGCCGATGGCGATGTTTCGGGCCATGGACTCGCGCTCGGCGGCGGGCAGCTCGGGATGCCGCTGGTCTACTTCCTCACGGGTGCTGGCCTCGAGACGATCAAGCAGGTCATCGGCCTTCACACCCAGGCCGCGCCGCCCGCTCATCTCCACGTAACTGCGCTTTTCGTCCTCGGGAGACAGCAGGTAGCCCATCTCCGCGGCGCTGCGCGGCGAGAGCGCCACCATTTCGTAGGCGAAGTGCACGGAGCGATCGGCTTGCGCGGTAAACGCCAGCGCCCGCAGCCCCGCGAACACCACGCTTTGCAGGTAGGACTGCCGCGAGTCGATTACGTTGTACACCTCGGCGCCGCGGCCGAATTGCGGCGCTGCGGCGTCGCCCTCGCGCGCGGTGGTGGTGTAAACGATTTTGCCCGAAGGATGAGTATGGAACGGGGCGTAGTGAAAATCGAGGCCCAGCAAGCCGAATTTCCAAAGCTGGTAGGCGATGTCCTTGCCCACATAGGTGACCGTACCGTTCGACCGCACGATGATTTTCGCCGCGTCAGTGCCGTCGGCCGCTTCACTCTCCGCTGCGTCGCCGGTGCGCATCACCCAACAGCCGGCGTTTTTTCCGCCCGTTGCGAGCTGGATGGCGCCGGCAGCCTTCAGCTTTTCGAATGCCGTCTCCCAGAATTTCAGGTGCAGGATTTCACTCTCGCGCGGGAGCAGGTCGTATTCGACGTCGATGCGCTCCATGGTGCGCAGGTGGAGGCGGACCACTGCCTGGGCGATGGTTTCGGCGATTTCCGCCGTGGGGCCCGCGCCCGCTTCGATGGCCTTGAGCGCCTCGACGCGGAGTGCCTGCCGCGCAGCGTCCTCTTCGTAAAATTGTGTCACCCGCGCATAGAGGTCCCAGCAGAGGAAATCGAATCGAGGTTCGGCCGCCAGCGCGCGCACTTCCTGCGGCGTCTTTTTCCCCAGGTGCTGGAAGCCGACCACCACATCGGCCACCTGCACCCCGGTGTTGTCGATATAGTTTTGCACCTCGACGCGGCGCCCGGCGTACTTGAGCAGCCGGACGAAGCTGTCTCCCAGCGCGGCGTTGCGCAGGTGACCGATGTGCGCGGCCTTGTTGGGGTTGATGTTAGTGTGCTCGACGATTACTTTCGGCGCGTCTGCCGGCGCCGCCACGCTCTCGCGGCCAGCGCGCGCCAACGCCTCGCGCAGGTAGGCGGCGCGGTCAAGGAAAGCGTTCAGGTATCCGCCTCCGGCGACTTCGATCCGCGCCACGCCCTCGATCGGCCCCATGGCGCCGGCAATTTCCTGGGCGATCACCCGCGGCGCGCGCTTCAGCCGCTTGGCCAGCTCAAAACACACCGGCGAAGCCACTTCCCCCAGCTCAATCCGCGGCGGCCGCTCGCTGTTCACGGACACATCCAGACCATAGGCAGACTGGATATGATTGTGCAGCGCAGCGCGAATTTTCTTCTCGACCAGGTGATACACAATGCCCCCGGGGGCGTCGCGAAACCTTTTATTTTAACGGAACCCCGCTCCAGCGTCGAGCAATTGCACCCTGTGGTATGCGCGCCAACCGATGCTGAAGCCTGCTTGGGCGCTCCCACACTGTCTCCGCCGCGCAAATTGACACCCCGCGACCCCCCGCATAGTATGTGCAGTTTGGGTTACGCGGGGGAAGGCAAACAGAGCGGCGTTGATCCCGCCAGGCCAGGTTTTTCGAGCATGAAACTAGCTTACTTCGACTGTTTTTCCGGCGCGAGCGGCGACATGCTGCTCGGCGCGCTCGTGGATGCCGGCGCCGACCTCGGCCGCATCGAGACCGAACTGCGCCGCGTGCCCCTGCCGGATTGGGGAATCTCCGCCGAGAAGACAAAAAAGAAAGGCATCTCCGCCACGAAGGTGCACGTGCGCACCGGCGAACAGCACGCCCACCGGGGTCTCAGCGAAATCCTTGGCCTGATCGAGGAGGGCCGTCATGCCGGCCTGCCTGCCGCTGCCGCGGACCAGGCGGCGGTGATTTTTCGCCGCCTGGGCGAAGCAGAAGCCAAAATCCACGATGTGCCGGTGGAGAAAATCCACTTCCACGAAGTTGGCGCGGTGGACGCCATCGTAGACATTGTCGGCGCCGCGATCGGCTTCCACTTGCTGGGGATTGATGACTTCGCGTGTTCGGCTCTCAACGTCGGTGGCGGGCAAATCGAAGCTGCACATGGCGTGATGCCCGTGCCCGCGCCGGCCACCGCGGAGTTGCTCAAAGGTGCGCCAACTTACTCCACCGGAATCGAGCGCGAACTGGTGACGCCCACCGGCGCGGCGATCATTACTTCTGTGGCCAGCCGGTTTGGTCCCATGCCGGCGATGACCGTCCATGCCATCGGCTACGGCGCGGGGACGGCGGACCTGGCCAGCCAGGCCAACGTCTTGCGTCTGTTTGTCGGCGAGCGCGCCGCCGCGCAGCACGTATTCGACGAGACCATCGTGGTGATCGAAGCCAACTTCGACGATCTCAACCCGCAGGTCTACGCCTACTTTGCCGAGCAGTCGCTTGCTGCCGGGGCTCTCGATGTCTATTGCGCGCCGGTGCAGATGAAGAAAGGCCGCCCGGGACAACTGGTGACCGTGCTTGCCGCCACCGATCGAGTGGACCCGCTCATCGAGCTGTTTTTCCGCGAGACCACCACGCTGGGCGTGCGCACTTACGAAGCGCGGCGCCGCACTCTGGCCCGCGAAAGCGTCCCGGTCGAAACTCCCTACGGCCCGGTGCGCATGAAGGTTGCGCGCCTCAACGGCCGCGTGCTCAACGCCGCGCCGGAATACGAAGACTGCCGGCGCATCGCCGCCGAGCACGGCGTGCCGCTGAAGCAGGTGCTGGCCGAGGCGGCAATTAGTTTTTCAAAAACCGGCGGAACGTATTAAGCTCTAACGTTTCCACACACAGGGAAGATGGCCAAGTTTTATCTCACCACGCCGATTTACTACGTCAACGCGCGGCCGCACATCGGTCACACGTATACCACCATCGTGGGCGATACTATCGCCCGCTACCGCCGCATGCGCGGCGACGATGTGGTGTTCCTCACCGGCACCGACGAGCACGGGCAAAAAGTCGAGCGCTCGGCCAAGGCCGCCAACACCAGCCCGCAGGAATATGCCGACCGCATCTCCGCCGAGTATCGCCGCCTGTGGGACGCGCTCGACCTGCGCTACGACCGCTATATCCGCACCACCGAGTGGCGCCACGAGCGCGCCGTGCACAATCTGCTCTGCAAGGCGCGCGACGCCGGCTATATCTACAAGGGCCACTACGAGGGGCTGTACTGCGTTTCCGATGAGCTTTATGTGGACGAACCCACGCCGGAAGGGAAGTGCCCGGTATGCGGCCGGGGCCTCGAGAAAATTCGCGAGGAGAATTATTACTTCAAGCTTTCCGCGTTCCAGGAGCGGCTGCTCAAGCTTTACGAGGAGCATCCGGAATTCGTCCGTCCGGAGGCCCGCCGCAACGAGGTCCTGGCCTTCGTCCGCGGAGGATTGCGCGACCTCTCCGTCAGCCGCACGACCATCAAATGGGGCATCCCCTGGCCGGACGACCCCAAGCACGTCATCTATGTGTGGTACGACGCGCTGACCAGCTACATGAGCGGCGTGGGCTACGGCGACGACGAATTGCAATACGAGCGCATCTGGCCCGCCGACCTGCACCTGATCGGCAAGGAAATCCTGCGATTTCACGCCGTCTACTGGCCGGCGTTCCTGATGGCCGCCGACGAGCCGCTGCCCAAATCCGTGGTCGCCCACGGCTGGTGGACCTTTCAGGGCGAAAAGATGTCCAAGTCCACCGGGAACATCCGCCTGGCGCAGCCCATTGCCCAGGTGCTGGGCATCGACGCGTTGCGGTACTTCCTGCTGCGCGAAATGGTCTTCGGCCAGGACGGCAACTTCAGCGATGAATCGCTGGTGCAGCGCTACAACAGCGACTTGGCCAACGGCCTGGGAAATTTCGCCAGCCGGACGCTGGCCATGATCGAGCAGTATTTCAGTGGGGAAGTCCCCGGCCCCGCGCCCAGCGGCGAAGAAGCGGGTTTTCGCGCCGAGCGCATCCGCGAATGTATCAAGCAATATGAAGACTTCGAATTCTCCAAAGCGCTGGAAAACATCTGGTCGTTGATCGCCGAGATGGACCGCAAGCTTTCGGAATGGAAGCCCTGGGAGATGGCCAAGGACGAATCCAAGCGTCCGCTTCTGGCGGCGCACATCTACCACGCCGCCGAAATGTTGCGAATTGTCTGCGTCCTGGCGCACCCCGTCCTGCCGCACGCCACGCAGAAAATCTGGTCGCAACTGGGACAGACCGGCGCGCTCGGAAGCGTGCTGCTCGATAATCTTGCCTGGGGGCAATTGCAGCCGGGCACACGGATCGAGAAAACTGCGCCGCTTTTCCCCCGCGTCCAGAAAGATGATGTGATCGAAAGGATGGAACAGATGGAAGAAGAAATCAGACGTGAAGGTGCACCCAAGCCGCCGGAGCCCGCTGCCGCCGCTCCCGCCCCGCAGCCTGCCGCGGCGCCCGCCGACGCGCGCATCGGGATCGAAGACTTTAACAAGGTGGAGATGCGTGTCGGCGAGATCAAGTCCGCGGAGCGCGTCGCCAACGCCGATAAGCTGCTCAAGGTGATGGTGGACATTGGCACCGAAGTGCGGCAGATCGTGGCCGGAATTGCCGGGCATTACGAGCCGGAAAAACTGGTCGGGCGCAAGGTGGTGGTGGTCGTAAACCTTCAGCCGAGGAAGCTGCGCGGCGTAGAATCAAACGGCATGATTGTGGCGGCATCCGTCGCGCCGGATGGGCGGCCCGTGCTGGCTGGCTTCCTTGAGGACGTGCCTGTTGGCACGCGTCTGAAATAGGCGTGGATGTGGCTGAAAATGAGCCGTTTAACACAGAGAGCACAGAGACACGGAGAGCACAGAGCAGACAGAACCAGAAGCCTAGAGATGCCGCCAATTACCGCTATTTTCTGGTGCGACCTCTGTGCTCTCTGCGCTCTCTGTGTCCTCTGTGTTATTCCTGCCAGTCTTTGTTTTCCGCCCTCTCACGTTGAGGAACTCTCCCCTTGCCTGAGCTGATTGACTCTCACGCTCACTTGGACATGCCGGACTTCGACGCCGACCGCGCCGAGGTGCTCGACCGCGCCCGCCAAGCCGGGGTGAGCACGATCCTCGCCATCGGCAGCGCCGCCGGTCCCGACAAGCTCGACGCCGCTCTCCCCTTTGCCGAAAAATATTCCTGGATCTACGCCACCGCGGGCATCCACCCGCACGAAGCCAGGCTGGCTACCGAGCAACACTTCGCCACGCTCGACGCCTACGCGCGACACCCTCGCGTGATCGCCTGGGGTGAGATCGGCCTCGACTATCACTACGACCATTCCCCGCGGGACACGCAGATGGCCGTCTTCCGCCGCCAGCTCAAGATGGCCGCCGCGGCATTGCGTCCGGTGATCATCCATTGCCGCGATGCCTGGGAAGACTGCCTCGGCGTGCTGGAGAAGGATTGGGGCGGCGAGGGCCGCGGCGGGATCCTGCACTGCTTCAGCGGGACGCTCGACGACGCCCGCCGCGGGATGGCCCTGGGCTTTCGCATTTCCTTTGCCGCGAATATCACCTACCCCAAGTCGCAGGCTCTGCGCGACGTGGCCCGCGAGTTGCCGCTTGATTCGCTACTGATCGAGACCGACTCTCCCTTTCTTGCGCCGCAGGGCCGCCGCGGCAAGCGCAATGAGCCGGCCAACGTGCTGGAAGTAGCGCGGACGCTGGCAAGTGTGAGAGACTTGACCTTGGAAGAAATTGCTTCGCGCACGGCGCTGAATTTTCGCCGCCTGTTCGGGCTCAGGGACCCGGAAACGCGCACCGCAGTTCCGCAAGCCGGAGGCTGATATCGCCGTATTGACTGCTCGAGAGATTTTTGAACTCGTCCGGGATGACCTCGGGCGGGTCGAGCAGGAGATTGCCTCCCAGAACGCGCAGGCTATCGCTCCCGTGGCCGAGATTAGTTCTTATCTGCTGGCCGGCGGCGGCAAGCGGCTGCGTCCCGCGCTCCTGCTCATGGCCGCTGGAATGTGCGGCTATCGCGGCGACAGCGCCATCCGCCTGGGCGCGGTGGTGGAGATGATTCACACCGCCACGCTGGTCCACGACGATGTGATCGACGAGGCCGATATACGCCGCGGGCGGCCTTCCGCCAATTCCCGCTGGGGCAACCACCGCAGCGTGCTGGCCGGCGACTGGCTGTACATGCAATCTTTTCAGATGGCCCTGCGCGAGCGCAATTTCCGTATCCTCGACATCCTGATCGAACTCACCCAGAACATGGTCGAAGGCGAGCTGCTCCAGCTCGATATGCTCGGCCGCGTGGACCTCACCGAACAGCAGGCCGTCGAGCTCGCCTACCGCAAGACCGCATGCCTGTTTAGCGGTTGCGCGCATCTCGGCGCCGTCCTGGGACGTCCGGGCACAGCCACGGAACGAGCGCTGGCCGAATTTGGACGCAATGCCGGCCTCGCTTTTCAGCTTGTTGACGATTTGCTCGACTTCACTTCTTCGCCCAGCCGCCTCGGCAAGCCGGTGCTCAGTGACCTGAAAGATGGCAAGGTCACACTGCCGCTGATCTACGCCTTGGATGCCGACGGCGTGGCCGGAAGGCAAATGGTGCAAACTGTCCTGGCGGAAAAGAGTTTCCAGAGCGTGCGTCCTGAGCAGATTTCTGCGCTGGTGCAGAAAACCAGTGCGCTTGACCGCGTCCGGCGCTTGGCCCGCGAATATGCCAACCGGGCCAAGGACTGCCTCGCCGATCTGGTGGACAGCGAGTTCCGCCGCGCGCTCATGGCCGTCCCCGATTTCGTCCTCGAACGCGAGAACTGACTCCCTTCGTTCGTCCCCCCGGCCGGTCTGGATCCACGCCCAACCCTTAGTAATGAAACCGAAAGCGGATTGAGCCGATGATTTCCCGCGGATAGTTGAAGTGCGTCCCGCCGAAGGTGTTGCTGTCGTCGAGCAGGTAACGTCGGTCGGCGATGTTGAGCGCGGTCAGGCCCAGCGTGATTCGCTCTCCGATGGATTTGCTGATGGCCAGGTCCACCGTGGTGTGGGTTGGCTTGTGCTGGGGGCCATTGCCGTCCAGGAATCCGGAGCCGAACGCCGCGTTGGCTGAGAACATACTCCGCCATGGGAGCTGGGCCTCGAAGCCGGAAGCGAGTGTGTGGCGCTGATCGTGGTCGAGGAAGAAGTAACCCGGGCCCGGGGAACCGCCGCCGTTCAGGCCTCCGGTCACACCGCCGCGCCCTTGCGCCACCTGCCGGGAATAGGCCAGGTGCACGCGCCCACGATGGAAGAGAAGCGGCGAGCGCATGGTGATTTCATAAGCGCGGATGCGCGCGGTTTGGATGGTCAGCGGGACAAAGATATTCGAATTCCCAAGCACATCGTGATCGAAGAAATTCCGCGCGCGGTTGTGAAATTGGGCGAAATCGAATGTCCATCCGCGAAAGGGAATGGCCAAGCCTAATTCAGTCTGCTCGTCCCGCTCCCCATGTAAGGGTAAAAAGACGGCGCCTTGATTGGCCGCAAATTGCAGGATGCTTCCTGAAAGCGTGTCCAGCGGCGGCGCCTGATAGGTTCGCGAGTAGGATGCGCGGAAAACCCATCCCAGATAAGGAATGCACAGAGCGGCTCCCACACGCGGATCTGCGGCATTTTCGCTGACCGAACCTGCGTAGTGCGTCATGCGGACTCCGCCGTTCACCGTCAACCAGTTGGTGATCCGAAACTGATCTCCAAGGAAGATTGCTTCGAGCTGACCACTGGGCTTGACGCGCTGGGAGAAGTTGGTGCCGCTCCCGTCATTCGCAACCAGGCCAAAGGTCTGGCTGTCCTTCTGCCCGAACGCGTAAACGCCAAACCGCGCGTTGTGCCTCCCGCGAACCACTCCCAGGGATGCTTGCCCGCCGGCGTAATGTGAGCTGCGGTCGTCTACGGTGGTGAAGGGCATGTCGTTGGGCCCGCCTGCAAACTCCGCACGGTTGTAGTGATAGAAAGGGGAAATGGTAAGGAGCGCGCCGGGCGAAAACGTGTGCAGCCAGGAGAAATTCACAAACGCGTCGCGCTCGGTTTGGGCGTCTCGAGTGCCCGCCAACTGGTCCGCTGGGCTGTTGGGCACCTGAAAGAAATCATGGCGCAGGGAGGCGGTAAAGCGAAGCTGGTCAGTGCGGGTGGCGTTGAAGATCAGCGAACTGAAACCTCCGACGCCATTGGAGTTGCCATGCAAGCCGTCCGCGGTAGGTGGCTCGAGTCCCAGGTCAGTGCGGTTCCCATTGATGCCGGCGTAGTAGGCAAAACGGCTGGTGTGGCTGCCGAAGCTCAGGTAGTCGTTCGTCTGATTTAAGCTTCCAAAACTGACCAGGAGCTGGCCTTCGTTGCTTCGCTCGAACCCCGACCGTGGGATGACGTTGAAGACGGAATAGGTGCGATCTCCATATTCCGCGGCAAATCCTCCGCGCTGGACTTCGATGTAGTCAATATCCTTGGGATCGAACTGAGGGCCGACGTTGCTGGCGATGTTGGTGTTGGGCACCGGCACGCCATCCACCAGCCAGCTCACCTGGTGGCCGCCGCGGATGTGGAGCTGGTCGTGGACCAGATAGGCGCCGGGCACGGTATTGGCAATCGCAGCCAGGCTGTTGGTGCGGTTCGCGCCCGGAGAATTCTCGATGGCCTGACGGCTGATGAGTTGTTCCGTGGTGGACGATTCCGTCGAGACCGAGCCTGCGGCACCGGAAACCACAATCGTCTGGTACACACCGGCCACCTGCATCTGGAAGTGCAGCACTGGCGCGGCGGAAGAGCGCAGCTCCAGTGTCTGTTCCAGGTCGCGGAATCCGCTCCGCTTTATGCGGATGCGGTATTCCCCCATGGGGACGGCATCAAAGTGAAATCTTCCGTCCGCATCCGTGCTTGCCGTTTGCGACCATTCGGACTCGACAGCCTCCAGCCGCACCTCCGCGCCCTCGATGGGCATGTGCTGCTGGTCGTGCACGATGCCGCGCACGGTGGCAAATACCGTGCCGCGCGCCACCGTGGCGCCGCACAGCAGCGCGGCGCAGAACAGTATTCCCGGCAACTTTCTTGAAAAGACAGGCATCCTGGTCCTCTCGCGCACGCTCTGGCAGTGCATCACTTGCTGCCGTAGGTCGATTCGTCCGCGTTGTCGCACAAGCAGATGCAACTCGCCGGACAGATCAATTCAGCTCGGCAGCGTTCCGGTGTGAGGTCTCTTCGGAAAGACTAGGGAACGACAACGGCAGCGCGGGGAGGCTCGAAAGGAGGGGAGAAGAATCCAGAATACTTTGGAAAAAAGTCCGCGGCAACAAATCTGCGCGCCAATTCAGGGCTGGTCAGCCCCGCCACCGCGGTGGCGACGGCAGGCACCTCTGACGCCCGCCCGCTCGCGGTTCCGCGCTCGGGAGCACAACCTCCCGTGAGTAAGCACTTCCTATCGGCGCTCTTTGGCGCGGCCTGCTCCGATGCGGCGGGATGGCAGATAGGTTCGGAAGTCTCCTCCTGCTCCACCTTGGGCGCGGACCGGTGGGCGCGCATGGGACAGAGCCCAGAGCCGCAACAGTCCTGCGACCCGCAGCAAGGGGTCTGCGCAACCGCCGCGACAAGCGGGGCTGCGGGCGCGGCAAGCAGCGCCAGGAGCGCGAGAACGGAAATCAGCCGGCGATGCATCGAAGGCCTGTTAAAAATAGCACCATTTCAATCTGTTCGCAAAATTCAGCGATGGCGATTTGATTCGCGACCTCCTTCGCGATAGTCTCACCCGTGTTGACTGCCGAATCCATCAAGATATTTCCGGATGGCGCGGATTGCTCGCCAAGCTGCACGGAGTAGATGCTCCTCGATGCTCCCATTCAAACTGGTCTACCACGAGGGTTACGACCTCAATTTGGGCGAGCACGTCTTCCCTTCGAAGAAATACCGCCTGGTGCAGGAAGCGCTGGTAAACCAATCATTGGCCGGACCAGAGGATTTCCTGCGTCCGGAGCCCGCCGCCGACGAGGACATCCTCCTGGTTCACTCGCGGGAGTGGGTCCGCAAGCTCAAGAGCGGCCGGATGAGCGACGTTGAGCTGATGCGCCTCGAAATCCCCTGGTCCAAAGAAATGATCGACGCCTGCTGGCTGGCGGCTGGCGGGTCCATTCTCGCGGCGCGGCGCGCGCTGGCCGACGGCTTTGCCGCCAACCTGGGTGGCGGTCTGCATCATGCCTATCCCGACCACGGCGAGGGTTTCTGCGCCATCCACGATGTGGCCGTGGCCATTCGCCGCGTGCAACGCGATGGCGCGATCAAGAAGGCCATGATTGTGGACACCGATGTCCACCACGGAAACGGCACGGCGGCGATTTTCG
The DNA here is from genome assembly GCA_041485165.1 of Terriglobia bacterium. Classification (GTDB taxonomy): domain Bacteria; phylum Acidobacteriota; class Terriglobia; order Acidiferrales; family UBA7541; genus JAAFGT01. The sequence continues at coordinate 10,574 of JBGPJC010000012.1, forward strand.
GCGGCGACGAGGATGTCTACACGCTTTCCATCCACCAGGAAAACAATTACCCCTATCCCAAGCCACATTCCTCGTTGGACCTGCATCTCGCCGACGGCACCGGGGACGACGAGTATCTCGCCATTCTGGAGAAAGGCCTGCTCCACGCGTTCCAGGAGTTTTCACCCGAATTGCTTTTCTACATCGGCGGGGCCGACCCCTACCGCGAAGACCAGCTCGGCGGACTTGCGCTGACTATCACCGGCTTGAAGCAGCGGGACGCTATGGTCTTCGACCAAGCGCGCCGCCATGGCGCAGCGGTGGCCATCACGCTGGCCGGCGGCTACGCGCGAGACACCGAAGACACGGTGCAGATCCACGTAAACACCATCCTGGCAGCACGAGAGATCGCCACGCGCAGGCCGCCGTCTTCGTGAGGAAAAGGAAGGCCACGGATAGCCAAGCGGCTTGGATCAAGCCAGAGCAGAAGAGTATTGCCGCGAGGTCTTCGCAAAGGTACGCGGGCTAGTGCAGGACACGCTGCGCAAATGCGCAGAGGCCGGCTTCCTCTGATCGGGCACCCGACTAATGGATGCGAATACTGCCCGAAGCCGTACGTATATCCACGCGCGCTTCCGAAGCGCCCACCCTGGCCCGCAGTTCGCGCTTGGACTGTTCCTCGATAGTGATCGGCAGCATGGTCTCGAGCATGCCGGAATCAGTTCGGGCATGGAGAAGAAAACTTGCGCCCTGCGGCGCGGCCAGGTCCACCGCGCCAGAAGACGAGCTGAGTTCCCAGTAGGTCCGCGGCGCTGGACTGCCGGACACCTGCAGGCGCCCGGAAGACGTCGAGGCGCGGAGGTCGGCCTTCGCGCCGGACACCTTGAGATTCCCGCTGCTGGTTTCAATGCCCACCCTGCCGCCGACATTCTGCAAGGTGACCTGTCCGGAGCCGCAGTTGCCGCGAACTTCCTGGGCGATCTCTTCCGCCTGCAGCGTCCCGGAGCCGAGTGAAAAAGTCAGCCGCCCCGCGACGCGTGAAACACGGCAGACGCCTGACCCGGTGTGAATGGTCACGTCGTCGCCGATTTTATCGGCCTGCAGAGAACCGGAGCCGGAGCTGAGTTTGACCGGACCGTGGATGGCGCTCACTTCGATGCCGCCTGAACCGTTACGGGCATCGAGCTGCGTGTCCGCCGGAGTCTCGATGGTGTAAGCGATGCCGCCGTACACCATGCTCTCGCTCTGACTCTTTTTTCCAATGCGGATTACGTTGCCGATTTGCTTTATGGGAGGGTTCTCGGCGATTTCTTTTACCTGGCGTCCTTCGGACATGGGGATCAGGCCGCTGGCGCGAACATCCCCGTGGATGCGCACCTGCCCGGAAACGCCCGCGCGGACGATGATCTTTCCCGATCCAGTGACCACTTCAATTCTGACTGGCCCGTCCACTGAGAGCTTGCGGTCGAAGGAGTGTTCGATGACGCCGAGGGTACATGCGGTTTGCAGCCCTGCGGCTAGGAGAAGAGCCGCGACCGCGCCTGCTCGGGGCATGAGTTTCTGATTCATTTGCGTCCCTGCCGCCTCCGTGGCAGATGTCTTTATCAGAGGCGGTCATAAAAGGAAACGCTTTTTCAGGCGCGAATGTTCCTGATACGCGGACCCCACAATCGACCGACCGCCCGGTCTCGCGCCATGCACTTGGTGCCCGTAGGGGCGGCTTTACGCCGCCCCCCTTGCCGACCTCGGCCCTAAAGCAGCTTGAGCGACGCGTTGAGCGAACCCTGGCGGTAGCCATCGAGGTCCAGGGCCACGTAGAGGAAGCCAATCTCGCGGAAGCGCTCTGCCAGGATTCGCGCCATGGCAACCTGCAAGGCTCCCGTCATCTCTTCCGGAGCAATCTCAATGCGCGCCAATTCGCCGTGATGCCGCACGCGGAACTGCCGGAATCCCAGCTCACGCAATACTGCTTCACCGCGCTCGATCTGCTCGAGCTTCTCAGGCGTCACCGCAGAGCCATAGGGGATTCGCGAAGAGAGGCACGCCGAAGCGGGGCGGTCCCATGTAGCCAGGCCCGCGCGGCGAGAGAGCGCGCGGATTTCCGCCTTGCTGAGGCCGGCAGCAAGCAGCGGCGCCAAAACGGCGTGGCGTGCTGCGGCGCGGTGCCCGGGGCGGAAATCCCCGGTATCGTCGGCATTCACGCCGTAGGCCACGGCGGCAAACCCGCGCTCCGCGGCCAGCCGGTCGAGTTGGGTGAACAGCTCGTCTTTGCAGTGGAAGCAGCGGTCGGCGTTGTTGGCGGTGTAGAGCGGATTGTCCAGCTCGTCGGTCTCGATGTATTCGTGATGCAATCCCGCCTGCGCGATCAAGGACTCAACTTGCGCCCGGTCATGCGCGGAGAAGCTGGCGGAAAGCGCGGTGACGCACAGCGCCCGCGCACCGAGGGCGCGATGCGCGGCCCAGGCCAAATAGGCGGAATCGGCTCCCCCGGAGAGCGCGATAACCAGGGAATCAAGCCGGCCCATAGAGGCGAGGAGTTCAGCCTCTTTTGCATCCATGGCCGGCAAGAGAACTTCCGCGGACATCATCCCGCAGTATAGCGCAAGGCGGAGCCACTGCCGCGTCTCACTGGAAGTCCAGCATCACGTCCACCAGCTTGGTCTCCGGGTTGGTGTGCAACAGGTGGCCAATGTTTTCGAAATGCACCGGCGTATCCTGAAACGTCTTTTTGATTCCGGTGGCCAGGAACTCGTCGAAATACTGCTGGTCGAAAATCTCGCCGCGTGGCAGACGCCAGGAGGCCAGCAATTGCCGCTCGGCGACCAGCGAGAGCCCGGTGATTACAATCTGGCCCACACGGTACTGGGGGCCTTCAGCGATAGCCACGCGGTAAGAAACCTTGTGGGCCGCCTCGTCATAGGTATCTTGCGGGTCCATCTTCATTTCGATGTAACCGCGCCGGCCGTATTCGCGCGTCACCGCGTCCCAGGCCGCCTGGATTTTGTTGCCATCGGCCGGGTCTCCGGGACTGAGTCCGGCCAGGCGATCAAGCGAGGAGGCGTCGAAGGCGGAATTGCCGCTCCACGCCACGCCGCCCCAGCGATAGGCCGGCCCCGCCTCGACCGGCAGACGCACCATCACGCTATCCGGCATCGGTTTGCGCGGGTCGCCGGCAAACTTGGTTTCCGGAATACCAAAATGCACGCGCAGATTTCCCCGGGTCAAATAGATGGGACGCACCTGCTCGAAGGCAAACATTTCAATGGTGAACCGCGAGTAAGGCTTGCCGACGATGTCGGCAACGCGGTCGCGCAGGCGATTGTTGTCGCGCAAAGACGGATCAGAAAAATCGAGGGAGGATACGGTCACTGGCGGGCCTGCCAGGCGAAACTGCTGCACCATCCCGCCTTCGCCCGGGGCGGCGAGCAAATTGCTCTCCACCTCTCCGCGGATGCCGCGAGAAGCGGCCAGTTTCTCGAGCGCCTGCTTCATCTCATCAAGAGCCGTGCCGGCCTGGGGCGCGGTGCCGTCAAATAGTCCCAAGGCGCCGCGCAATGTCTGGGCAATCTGTTCTTCGGAGAACCAGGGGAAGTTGTCAAAGTAGGCGCGCACGGTGGGGGCGTCTTCCATGGTGAATTCGATGACGACGCCCTCGGGCTTGGACTTGAAGCGGTATTGCAGATTCTTGAACCAGCCCAGCCCAGACAGACGGTCTGCAGCCGCCTGAATATCGTCGCGGGTGACCACTTCGCCGGGTGCCAGGCCGCTGGCCTTGACCACATCCGCCTCCGCGAAACGCTTTGACCCGCTGGCCATCACTACGGCGATCGGCCCGCTTCCCTGGGGGGCGGACGACGGAGCCGGTGGGGCCTGGCGGGCCTGCGCGTTCATTCGCTGCGGGATGCCGCCGGCGAGACATGCGGCGAGCACAAAGGCCGCGCTCCAGTGAAATGAGAGAGGATGAACGCTCATCGCCTAGAGTCTAACGCCTCCGCGTCCGGCAATCCACGGCAGCGCCGCGCTATTCGACGGTGACCGATTTGGCCAGGTTGCGCGGTTGGTCCACGTCGCACCCGCGGCGCACGGCGATGTGGTAGGCGAGCAGTTGCAAGGGAACGATTTCCAGCAGCGGAGCCATGAGTTCGGGCGCCGTTGGGATTTCCACCACGTGGTCGGAGGCCTCGCGCGCCAGCCGGTCGCCCTCGGTGACGATGGAGATGACGATGCCGTCGCGGGCCTTCACTTCCCGGATGTTCGACACCGTCTTTTCGTAGCGCGTCATCGAGGCCGGATCGCCTTCATCGCGCGTTGCCAGCACCACCACAGGCAGATTCTCATCAATCAGCGCGTTGGGCCCGTGCTTCATTTCGCCGGCGGGATACCCTTCGGCGTGAATGTACGAAATTTCCTTGAGTTTCAGGGCGCCTTCGAGGGCCATGGGGTAATGGATGCCGCGTCCGAGATACAGGAAATTGGTGTAGCGGAAAAGCTGGCGGGACAGCACCTCAATCTCCTCGTCCCGCTGCAGGATCGTTTCCATCTTCTGCGGCAAGCGGGTGAGTTCGTGGAGGAAATCGCGGGAATTCTCCGGAGAGAGCACGCCGCGCACCTGCGCCAGGTACAGCGCGATCAATTCCAGCGCGGTAAGCTGCGCGGTGAACGCCTTGGTGGAAGCCACGCCGATTTCCGGGCCGGCGTGGGTGTAGATGGTCCCCGAGGCTTCGCGGGTGATCATCGAGCCGACCACGTTGCAGATGGCCATGGTCTTGGCGCCCTTCTGCTTGGCTTCGCGCTGCGCCGCCAGGGTGTCCGCGGTCTCGCCCGACTGGCTGATCAGGATGACCAGTTGCCGGGAGTCCAGGATCGGGTCGCGGTAGCGAAACTCGCTGCCATAGTCGACTTCCACCGGGATGCGCGCCAGACGCTCGAGCATGAATTTGCCGGCCAGGGCGGAATGCCAGCTCGTCCCGCAGGCCACGATCCTCACACTGGAGAATTCGCGGAATTCCTGCTCGGTGATGTCCATCTCGTCCAGAAAAACGCGGCCGGTCTCCAGCGACATGCGCCCCAGCAGGGTGTCGCGCGTGGCGCGAGGCTGTTCGAAAATCTCCTTCTGCATGAAGTGCTTGAAGCCGCCCTTCTCCGCCATGATGGGGTCCCAGGTGATGTGCTGGACCGAGCGCTGGATGGCGCGGCCGTCGAAGTCCATCAGGCGTACGCCCTGCGGCGTGATCACCGCCAGGTCGCCGTCGGCTAGGAAGAAAACGTCGCGGGTGTGGTGCAGCAGTGCAGGGATGTCGCTGGCCACGAAATACTCGTCCTGGCCCAGACCGATCACCGCCGGAGGTCCCCAGCGCGCTGCGACGATTTTATTGGGGTCGCGCGTGGAGATGATGGCCAGGGCGTAGACCCCGGTGAGCTGCTTTACCGCGCGACGTACCGCCTCTTCCAGCGGCGCGCTCTTCGATTCCTTCTCCACCAGGTGGGCGATGACCTCGGTGTCCGTCTCCGTGACGAATTTGTGCCCCTCGGCGGCAAGCTGCTGCTTCAGTTCTATGTAGTTCTCGATAATTCCGTTGTGCACCACGACGATCTCGCCGGTGCAATCCCGGTGGGGGTGCGCGTTCTCTTCCGTGGGGCGCCCGTGGGTGGCCCAGCGCGTGTGGCCGATCCCGTAGATGCCGTCAATGGGGGAAAGGCGGATGGTCTCTTCCAGGTTGCGCAGCTTGCCGGAAGCACGGCGGATATCGAGCTTGCCGTTCTTGCTCACTACGGCGATTCCGGCCGAATCGTAGCCGCGATATTCCAGCCGCTTCAGCCCGTCAATGATCAGCGGCACTACTTTCTTGGGTCCGATGTATCCGACAATCCCGCACATGGCGCCAAACTCCCTTGTGAATTCAGGCGGCCGGTATGTTCCGCCTCCCGCTTCCCGAGGACTTCACCAGATTAGCATAATCAGCCGCAGCCGAAACTTGGTCCGCGGAGAACTGCGCCAGGAAAGGCAATAGTACGGAAAGTTGGTGGAAGCATTTGCTGTTTCTCGGTATCCCGTAGGGGCACGGCGAATGCCGTGCCCGTGGCTCTGGGTAGCCCGTGGGCACGGCATCCGCCGTGCCCCTACAGAGTTTGGGGTCTGAAAGGACTTGCTGTTTCTGGGTACTCCCCCCTCCCCCCTGTTTTTCGTAAGAGTGGCTTCCAAAGGAGTTAGAGACCCGGGATTCGTAAGAGTGGCCAATACAAGACTTAAAGCCTCGCAGTGTGAGTGAGATGCCGGATGTTTCGTAAGAATGACAAATACAGGAGTTACAGGCGCCCGCCCAGCAGGTTGGCGGGTAAGAGTGCAATCTAAAGGAGATAGAGAGAGGGGACAGAGTACGGGGGGCAAGAAGAAGCGGGATCGTAAGTGCCATCGACGCGTCACCTAACTGATGATACCTTACTGGTAATCAAAAGTCAAGGGAAAACGCGGGGCTGGTGAAGATTGATCCGGTCGCGTAGCGGCTTCATTGCCAAAGAGTCGAAGAACCGCACCCTTTTCATGAACCGAACCGCAAAGGGTGCGGCACCCAAAACCTCAGTCCCCTCTCAAGGCCTGCGCCACCCGCCACCCTGGTCTCTTCTCCGCGCGATGAATTGGCCTTCCGCCGCTGCGCGACATCAGGCTCTGCGGAAAAAGTGGTACGGTCTCATCGCAGGGTGCCGTCAAGAAGATAGAACGAGAAAAAGGTCCGGGCCACCCGCCGGAGCGCATCTCGTAAACTTGCCCTTGCGGACTACATAATCGTGTTATCTTGCGCGTCCGTTCCCGTCTTCTGCGTGTTCATGATGTCCGAATGGATTCATTTTTCAAACAGAGACACTACCGAAAAGAAGGGGCGGGCACCGCGCTTTGAAATCAATAAGATGCTAGAGGGCTGACACCCTTCGACAAGCTCAGGGTCCTCGGTGGATCGATCCGGTGTGAAGCAACTGAAGAGAGCCGAAAGCCGCACTTTTCCCGCAGAGCCGGAAAAGATGCGGCACCCAGAATTCGAAACATGGAGCGAAAGGCTCAGCCACCCTCCAGGTATAATGAAATCATCGACTACAGGACGTGAAACTATGCCACTAACCTACTCTAGGCCCGACAAATTCGACCACGCGGATACAATTCTTTATGAGATCGATCTGCTCCGCTTTGCCACTACACGCCTGGTTGAGAGTAACTGGAGAGAACCGAGGGATGCCTGGGTGTATTTGGAGAGTTTTCTCGTCCACTACCGAAATCTGATCGAATTTCTTGGAAAAGAAAAACCGACTAAGACTGATGTTCATGTAACTACACTCCGAGAATTACTCAAGGTAATGCCGCCTGCCAAGTTGAAGGAAATCCATGCAAAGGGAAAACAGTTGTTGAAGGAATACGAACCCAAGGATGCCCAAGGCGGCGGTCGGATTTCTCAATATCTCCAACACTGCACAACAAGACGAATAGAGCCCAAAGATTGGCCTTTGGCTGTAATGACCAAGCAAATCGAGCCTTTGTTGGCGGAAATCGAAAAGCATCTCAGGCCGGGGAACGCGATACTAAATGCTGTGCCAGCAGTTGAGATTATGACGCTGTTTTCCGCCAGTACAGCAACCGCCACGAGTACGACAGCCGCAGCATTGGACATTGAAGCTTCTTCGAAGAAGTGGCCCGTTTAGTTCGCGATGCTATACGACAACATTCCGGCATACCTACGATGGGGCCCAAACGATGTTATGGTCGGGGAAGATCAAGTCGTTGAGGTGAAACAATGACATTGGGCGCAGCACTCCTCGCTTCGGTCGTCCTGATCCTTCTGGTCTACAACGAGAAGTTTCGCAAAGTTTTCTTCTGGCTCGCAGGAATCTCCGCTGGCCTGCTCGGGGTATATTTCCTCGGTGCTTATCTCTATCAGCACCATAAAGAAAAAGTTGAAGCGAAGTTAGCGGCACAACAAGATCAGGCCTTTTCCAAGATCTCGCCAAACCTGCTACACGCAAAATTTCCCACGCTGTGGGTTATCGTGGACCCTTTTCAGGAATTCGGCGGAACGTTTGTTCAACCTGCCCCATCGTTACCCGAGGCAATTCGAAGCCGCCCATGCGTGCCAGGTTCATCTCTGTGGCATGAGAAATATCAATGGGTCTGTGTCAAGAATGAAGTGCGTCCAGAAGGTCTACCTGATGACGCCGTTGTTGTACCTATGTAGTGCTCCCTTCTAAAACTGGACACCTCAGTCCTAGTGATTCTTTTTCAAAAGGTATTGACCAAGGGTGAGTTGTTTTGCGCCGAATTCCTTTTGCAACGGGTCGGGCACGTTGCATTTGGAATCAGTCATCAGCAGGCAACTTTCCAGTGCCTGCCTCAAGTTGTCTTTCCCTGCGTTGTCGAATCTCTCCACAATATCTTCGGCAATCGATCCAAGGAAATTATTCGCTACCTCTTCGGCACTTAGGCTGAAGAAGAGTCCTCCACCTAAGAAAGTCTTGAACGTTGCCCCGTTATAGTGCGAGACGTACATGCACACAAACGGCTCAGTTTGCTTGCGCTCCATACAGGAAATCAACACAACGACCTTACTGGGGTCTTGCTGCGCTACCGGCACGAATGGCTTTGAATCCTTGAGTTTCCTAATTAGGGATTGCGCAACGGGAGCGGCAGCGTCCAAACCCGTCACGAACACGGCGAATTTCTCCGATTTCTGCTGCGGGCTCGTGGGTACAGCAAGGGCGAGAAGTGCAATGAACACGAAAGCGGCTGGTTTTCTCATGGTCGTCTGCCTCTTGGGGTTCCTTTATAGCATTGAAGGCCGTCTTCGGTGGTTATCTACTGTGACAGCGGGGCGCAGCGGGTTGGCGCATTGGAATTGGTCTTAATTCTTTCTTGAGGGCAACGCACGACGAGAGTATACCACCGCTATAGTTCCTCCCAGAGTGATGTGAGGAGAGGCGGCGCCCAAGACCGCGGCCCGTCTCCGGGCCTGCACCACCCGCCGCTTTTGTTTTTCTCCGTCATCGAGAGTAGGATTCCAGGCAAATGCCTGACGAAGAGCGGGGCGCGACGAAGCTCAAACACCCCGTCGCAATTATTTTCGGCGCGGGTGCTAGTCGCGGCGGACTTGATGCGGCCGCAGGCGTTCCTCCGCCTGTCGACAAGGATTTCTTCGACCTTGCAAACCAGCTTGCCGGACATGGAACACCCAAACTAACCAAGAAAGTCCTGAATGATGTTTGGCAGCTGTACGGAAGAACAAACGGTGTCGGCCTAGAAACTTATTACAGAGACCTGGAGACCCGGGCGATTATCGGCGAATTTGCTAAGACCGCTAATCAGCCAAAGGATTGGCGGAGGCGCCAAAAGGAGTTGGAGGAATTAATAAGGAGAGTGTACGTGCATACGACTGTCCAGGACACGCATGCATCGACCGTGAAACCTAAGAAAAGCGCGATCCATAAGGCAATTCTAGAAAGACTCAAGGACAAAGATACCGTCATTACTTTCAATTACGATTTGGTCATCGAGGAATCTCTTTCGTCTGCAAAACAATGGAATCCCGTGGATGGCTACAAGATTAAGACTTACGGAAAGACGAAGGGCTGGACGAAAAGATGGTTGGGGGAAAGAAAATATGAATCAGGGACAAAGAGCACAATTGGCTTGTTGAAACTTCACGGGAGTTTAAATTGGGAATTATACCCGACGGGCACAGCTATCAAATTGAAGCCGCGACCGTACCTGGTAAGTACGAGAAGTGGAAAGACACGCTTTGAAAAGATTCTGATTTTGGCTCCTGGGTGGAAGATGGAAATCAATAGGAATCCATACAAGCAGTTTTGGCGTGCGGCGCGCCTTCAGCTTGAGAAATGCAAAACGCTCATAATACTTGGATACTCCCTCCCGGAAACCGATCTCCTAGCTCAATCGTTGCTGGCAGAGGTGGTGCGCAGTCGTGCGGCGCGAAATAACTTCCTAAAGCAACTACACCTCGCTGATCACGACGAATCGGTTAAACAGAAATTCGTTAAACTGTTTACTCCAGCTCTCGGACCGCATGGGAAGGTCTTCAAGTATTACGATGTCAACGAATTCAATCAAAAACACTTGTAATCCAAGCGAGTTGTAGTGCCCCCCTCTAAAACTGGACAGGCGGGTGGCGGTCATCAGCGCCGGGCCGGGTTTGAGATCCTTTCCAGGCTGCCGGAGCGTTATCGCTCTGACTTTAGCTCAAACAGACATCGCTCAACTCAAACCGCTGCCGATGCATCGACTCCCCTCTGGCGCTCTAATATTAGTGATTGATTCCAAGTCTCTCAGACCTTGATTGTGTGACCTGTTCCCCGAAAACTGGTCCAAAGTCAGATATGATTTTGGGCTATTCGACGATCTCGAACCGGAAATCCTCAATCACCGGGTTGGCCAGAAGGTCGCGGGCCATGCGCTCAACCTGGGTCTGGGCTTCCTGGCGGGTCATCCCGTTGAGGTCGAGCACGAAAAACTTGCCCTGGCGGACATCGCGGACCGCGGCGTATCCCAGCGAAGCCAGGGCGTTGTGGATGGTCTTGCCTTGTGGGTCGAGCACGGTGCTTTTAGGCATCACCCAGACGTGCGCTTTCATGGTTTCTGGCCTCTCTGAACGGATTATAGCAGTCCTTGCGCGCGGATCACGGCGTGATACGCGTCGAGGAACTTCTTTTTGTCGCTCTCCGGCAGGAAAGCTGCCGAAAAACTGTTTGCCCCGATTTGCGCAATTTCTTCCGCGCTCAACCCGGCTTCCATCGCAGCGGCATACTCAGAAATGATATCGGTCGAGAACATGGCCGGGTCGTCCGTCGAAAGCGTGGCTTGCAAACCGCGGCGGTGAAATTCCGCGACCGGGTGTGATGCCAGGCGCGCCTCGGCGTTTTCGCGCAGCCGTGCCAGAGCCCCAGTGCGCAGGTTGCTCGTGGGGCACAACTCCAGCGCGATGCGCCGTTCGGCCAGTATCTCCATGAGCGCCGGGTCGCGCACGGTGGCAATGCCGTGGCCAATTCTTTCTGCTCCGAGAATCTCCACCGCATCGCGAACACTTTCCGGCCCGCCGACTTCTCCCGCATGGACCAGTGCGTGTAGCCCCTCACCGCGAATGAAATCGTAAACGCCGCGAAAGTCCGACGCGGGAAGCGCCAGCTCGTCGCCGCCCATTCCGAAGGCGATGGCCCCTTTACCCTTCATGCGCGCGCCCCAGCGAGCCACCTCCATGGCTTTCTCCACGCCAAACTGGCGCACCGCATCAAAGACCCACTGCAGACGGAGCCCGCTGCGGAGCCCGGCGCCGCGGATGGCGGCGTAGTTGGCCTCCACATCCTGCCCGCGCCAGAGCATCACGCCAACGGACAGGGTCACCTCCGCGTACACCACGTTCCTCCGCCGCAGCTCTTCGCACAGCCGGGTGGTGATCAGCGCATAGTCCTCGGGATTGCGCAGGAAAGAGGTCACCCACTTGAAGGCTTCCAGGAAGCCCAGGAAATCCGCGTAAGCGTAGCGTTGCGCCACGTCGTCCAACGACAATTGCGTCCCATGCCGCGCGGCCAACTCGACCACCGTGGCCGGAGCGATCGCGCCCTCCAGATGCAGATGCAGCTCCGCCTTTGGCCATGCGGCGATCAGCGACCGGGGGTCAATCTGGGTCATGAAAAGAATTAGTTGGTGGGAGGTTGCGGCCGCCCGGCGTTGTTCCATGCCGTCAGCCAGTACGAGCCCACATCGGTGGCGGCGTCGGAAAGCTGGCGGATCAGGATGGCGCCCGCAGTGTTGTAAAACCGCGCGTAGTACTCGTCGGTGTAGTCTGGAAGCCCTTGGCGGGCCCGGCGATCGGCCAAGAGCACCGGCTCGACCCACCCGTGAGATGAAAGGCACGCCTCGAAGGCATGGTCGGTGGGGTCGGAGATGAGCTGCGCGTCGCCCGGCCGGATATAGATGAACAGCGCGAAGCGGTCCACCAGGTTCAGGTCGAAACGTGAATCCACCCCGACGTGGCCGGACAGGCGGCCATCAAACTTGTCGGTGGTGCTGAACGGGTCGCGGGATTCGCCAACGTAAAAGGCCAGGATGGCGGCGTTCAGCCGCGCCTCGTCCCATTTTCCGGAGCGCATTGAGTTGGTCAAGCGCTCGCTGTACAGGCCAATCTCCCAGGGGAGCAGGCCGTTGGCGTCCAGCGTAGCTTTGGAATACTTCTTCAGAGCAGCCTTGTAATCACGCGGCAGGTTGTCGAAGGGAAAGCGGCCGTACTTTTCGAGCTGGATGATCTGATTACGGCGCTCCGCAAGCAGGTTTTTTGTCCTCCAGTCGAGCGGGTCGGTGACATGCTGAGAAATAAACGTGCTGCTGGCCTCAAACCACCTGCGCAGATCATCGGGCAGCGTCTGTACGGCCTTTGCGGCTGCCAGGCGATGGCCGTTGGGGCCCCAGGCGTGCACCGGCTGTGCCGCGATGATTGTGGCAACCAGCAGAATCGCTGTGCAGCGCGATGCGGCTCGCGCGCCCGCCCCGCGGTCTTGCCTGGTCGCTGTCATTTTCCCGGCCATGGTTCTCGTTTGCCTCTACCCCTGCGCTGTCGAGCGTTCGGAAGAGTCTGAGATGTAGCGCACCAGACCGATGACAGCGAACACTCCGCCAAACAACAGCAGCGCCGCGGATTCGGCCACGTGAGCCGTTTCCGCAGTGACTTTGCCGCGCATCATGGCCACCACCAGCACCACGCCGATGGCCAGAAGAAAACTGCTCAGCGCCACCAGCGCTTTGTCGGCCACAAGAAGCGTTTGCACGCGATCCGCGGCCACCGATTCCTGCCCGCTGGTGCTCCGGCGGATTCCGTAGGAGAAGTAAATGAGCAGGCCAATGATCAGCCAAACGATAAATCGGATCCAATTCTCCACCGGCAGGCCCATCATCAGCACCAGGCAGCAAACCACAGAGAGCGGCGCCACCAGCCACGCCGCCGGCACGCGGAAAGCGCGCGGGCGGTCTTTCTGCGTGGACCGCAGGATAAGCACTGCGATAGAGACTAGCAGGAAGGCGAACAGCGTTCCGATATTCGACAGGTCGGCCAGCGTGCCGATGTCGAAGATGCCCGAGGGGATGCCCACGAACAGCCCGGCGATCCACGTGGCCATGTGGGGCGTGCGAAATTTTGGATGCACCTCGGAAAAGGTCTTCGGCAGCAGCCGGTCGCGCGACATTGCAAACCACACCCGCGCCTGGCCGAGCTGGTAGACCAGCAGGGAAGAGAGCATCCCGGTGAGCGCGCCGATGGTGACGAAGCGCTTGAGCCGGTCGAGCCCGATATTGTGCAGCGCGGTGGCTACCGGAGCGGCGTCTCCGCGGAAAACTTGGTAAGGCTGGACGCCGGTCAGCACTACCGCCACAGAAACGTACAAGATGGTGCAGACCGCCAGGGACATCAGGATGCCGAGCGGAAGGTCGCGCTTCGGGTTGTGGCACTCCTCAGCAGCGGTGGAGACGGAGTCGAACCCGATGTAGGTGAAAAATACGATGGCCCCGCCGGTCAGCACGCCCTGCCAGCCATTGGGCATGAAGGGGTGCCAGTTGACCGGCTTGACGTAATGCGATGCCACGAACACAAAAACTAGAATAGCGGTGAGCTTCACTCCGACCATGACAGTGTTGGCCCGCGCCGATTCCTTGATACCCCGCACCAGCAGCACGGTGAGGAACATGACGATCAGGAATCCCGGCAAATTGAAATGCATCGCCCAACCGCCCTCCGGCGTGTAGGCGGGAGTTCCCAATGCTTTGGGGATCTGAATGCCGAATCCCTGGAGCAGATCGTTGATGTAGGCCGAGAAGCCCACGGCCACCGCCATGTTCGAGACCGCGTACTCCAGGATCAGGTCCCAGCCGATTACCCAGGCCACCAACTCGCCCAGCGTGGCGTAGGTGTAGGTGTACGCGCTGCCGGCAATGGGGATCATCGAGGCCAGTTCGGCGTAGCACAGTCCGGCGAGGCCGCAGGCGATGGCCACCAGGAAAAACGAGAGTGCGATGGCCGGCCCTGCCCCGGGGCGTCCGCTCATCTCCACGTGCCCGCCGTGGAGCAGCACGGTGAGCAGCGGCGCCTTGAGGATCGAGGTTTCCGCGGCGGATTCGCCGGCTGCGGCGGTGCCGGTGAGAATAAAGATCCCCGTGCCGATGATCGCGCCGATGCCTAGCGCGGTTAGACTCCAGACGCCCAGAGTCTTGCGCAGCCTGCGGTCCGGCTGGTCCGCATCCGACAGAAGTTTGTCTATGCTCTTGGTGCGAAAGAATTGTGAGCCCACGCGCCCCCCGCACTGAGGAATGCAAACTCTATCGTGAGCCGTGGCCGGAGGCAAGGAATCATCGAGGACGCCGCGACAACTCGCGGGGACCAGATTCTTCGGTCAGCGCTACAAGTTGTCCCGGTGATTCCTGTGAGGAGGGACGCTAGACGCGTTCGAGGTTGGCGTAACGCTCCACTAACTTTTTCGTGCCGTGATCCGGAAAGCTCACCGTCAGCCGGCGCTCTTCGTCCTCGCCGTCCACGGCGATAATCGTGCCAACGCCATAGGTTTTGTGGCGAACGCGGATGCCGAGCAGTGGATTCGATGGCTCGCGGCCACGAGAGGCCGCCCGTGGGGCCCTGGCGGCAGGCGACCGCGCAGGCCGCTCGCGTGTGCTGCCCTTGGCCGGGAATCGCCGCAGGAACTGCCGCTCGACTGTCTCCGGGTCGGGGACGTACCGCCGCGCCTCACCTGCTTCCGCTAGCGAGCCATCGGCCGCTTCGATCAGCTCGCCGGGAATTTCCATCAGAAAGCGCGAAGGCATCGGGTTGTGCTCGAGGTCGCTGCCAAAGCTGCGGCGGTAAACCGCGCGCGTCAGCGTGAGTGTGTCCTTCGCGCGGGTCATGCCTACGTAGCACAGGCGGCGCTCTTCCTCGATGTCTTCGGGCCGGTGCAGCGTTCGTGCGTGTGGAAACAGGCCCTCTTCGAGGCCGGCGAGGAAGACATGCTCGAATTCGAGTCCCTTGGCGCTGTGCAAAGTCATGAGCGTGACCCGGCTGGTTTCGTCGTACTGGTCGGCGTCGCTGACCATCGCGGCGCGGTCCAGGAAGTCCTGGAACGTCTCGCCACTCTCCGTGGATTCATTCAAGGCATTCACCAACTCGCGGAGGTTTTCGGCGCGCGCGGAATCCTCCACGGAATCCTGCTGTTCGAGCTGGTCGAGGTAGCCGGTGCGGTCGAGAATGGACGAGAGCAGCGCGGCAGGAGCAAGAGTGTCCATCTCCGCCCTCAGACTCACTATCAGTTGGTGAAAATCACGAAGCGGAGCTGTGGCCCCGGCGGTGCGCGCGGCCAGAACCGGTTCGATCGCCGCCCAAAACGAGCCGTGCGCGTGCCCCGCGGCGGCGCGCAGCGCGTCAACGGTCACTTTGCCAATACCGCGCGGCGGAGTATTGATCACCCGCAAGAGCGCGATGTCGTCGTCCGGGTTGCGCAGCAGGCGGAGATAGGCCAGTGCGTCCTTCACTTCCGCGCGCTGGTAGAAGCTGAATCCGCCCACCAGCCGGTAGCGGATGGCCTTGCGCCTTAAGACGTCCTCAAACGAGCGGGAGATGGAGTTGGTGCGGTAGAGAACGGCGGCGTGGGTCGCGGTGTCATTGAGAAGCCGCTTTTCAATTTCTCCGGCCACCCACTCTGCCTCTCCGGCCGCGTCGGGGGCCTCATAGAAGTTCAGCAGCAGCCCCGCGCCGCGTGTAGCGCGCAGCGATTTACCCAGCCGGCGTTTGTTGTGGGCCACCACGGCGCCTGCCGCATCGAGGATGTTCTGCACGGAGCGGTAGTTTTCTTCCAGGCGCACTACTGTCGCGCCGGGGAAATCCTCGGCGAAGCGCAGGATGTGGCTGACGTCCGCGCCGCGCCAGCTATAAATGGATTGATCTTCGTCGCCGACCACGAAAACGTTGCGCGCCGCGCCGGTGAGCAGCCGGAGCACGTCGTATTGCAGCGGGTTGGTGTCCTGATATTCGTCCACGTGGAGATAGCGGAAGCGCCCCTGCCACAGTGCGCGCGCTTCGGCGTGGTCACGCAGCAGCTCGACGGCGCGGACCAGCAGGTCGTCGAAATCAAGCGCGCCGGCCTGCTTCAGCACCGCCTGGTAGCCGTCGAAGACTTTTGCCGCGGCGCGGCCGCGGTCGCCGAACTCCTCGGCCGCAAGGGTCTCGGCGCTGAGTCCCCGGTTTTTCGCAAAGCTGATGCGTTCCAGCATCGCGCGGGGCGTAAATGTTTTTTCGTCCTGACCGAGTTGCCGCAGAGCGAGCTTCACTGCCGCAGTCTGGTCGTCCTCGTCAAATATGGCGAAATCGCGTTTCAGGCCCAGGCGCGGCGCCTCACGCCGCAGCAGCCGCGCGCAGAAAGAGTGGAATGTGGAGATCCATACGTCCGAGGCCACGCCTCCGCCGCCGGTGAGCAGGCTGTCCACGCGCTCGCGCATCTGCCCGGCAGCTTTATTGGTGAACGTGACCGCCAGGATTGCACCGGGCGGCGTGCCCTGTTCGATCAGATGAGCGATGCGGTAAGTAATGACGCGCGTCTTGCCGCTGCCCGCCCCGGCCAGGACCAGCACCGGACCTTCGGTGGCCAGCACGGCTTCGCGCTGTTGCGCATTGAGTTTGTCGAGTAGCGGCATGGGGTGAACGCCTGAAGCACAGAGAGTCTAGCCGAGGGAAAAGATTTCGGCAAATGCGGCGGAGTGAGCAGTTCAGCGCGGCGAAGCTCGGGAGAGTTCCACCTCAAAATAGAGCAGCTCTTTGCGTGAGGGCACAAAGTGCAGCTCGGGTACGTAGAGCGTGGCATGCTGCACCCAATTGAAATGGTGGGCCAGGTCAAAGAACAGGAAGCCATGCACGGTCCCGTGCGGGGACACCACGCCGCCGGAAAGGGCCAGCGGCTTGATGATCTCCTCCATCTTTCGGACGTCCTTGCTGCTTCCCTTGACCGAGCCGGTGCCAGGGAAGGGAGTCCGGCTCATGGAGACGTCAGGGCCTTTCTTGTTCACAATACGCTCCGCCGCCTCGCCAGTGGACAGCGGCTCGATCCGCTGGCGTTCGTTTCCGGGCACGGCCAGCATCAGGCGAATGCGATCGAGATTGACTTGAATGGGCTGATCCGTGTCGTTGCGGAGGTAGACGTCGAGCGCCAGGATGCCGGAGTCCACGGGATTCTTCTTGCCGAACTTCGCTTTGGATCTAGCTTCGTCGGTATAGGGGTCGGCGGCAATCAACAGGCCCTGGTGGACGTCGCGCGCGGGCAGCGTCGCCGGGTCAGTCTGCGGGGGTGCTTGCGGTAGAGCAGTGGCCAGCGCCGCGCCCAGCCAGCCGGCGAGGAGAATAGCCACGATTCCGGCTACGTGCCCGGGGATTGGACGCCCGGGAGTCTCCCCCCTCGATGCACGCCCCGCGCCAGGCTTATGTTTCAGGTTGCTCATGGTCATCAGCCCCCCGGCCACTATAATAGCGAGTTTGCGCGGGGCGCACGGCTGAATGGTATGCCGCGCGGGACCAGGCCCTTTCGCGCTCTTAAGCATGTACTTTATTTATACCATACTGACCTCGACAGGAGCTGTGCTCCTGCTGCCATACTTCGCCTACCAGCGATGGCGGCGTGGCCGGCATTTCCACGGGTTGCGAGAGCGGTTGGGTTTTTTCCCAGCGAGGAATGCGCCGGACGAGTCTGGCGGCGCGATCTGGGTCCACGCAGTTTCTGTGGGCGAGGTCCTCGCCGCCATCCCGCTGGCGCAAAAACTGAAGGAGCGCTTCCCGGACCGCCGCCTGCTCGTATCCACGACAACCCCGACCGGGCAGGAACTGGCGCGTCAGCGGATGCCCTTCGCAGATGCCATCTTCTATTTTCCGCTCGACTGGCCCGGCCCGGTCAGCCGCGCCTTCCGTTTCGCGAGGCCATCGCTGGTGGTGGTCGTGGAGACGGAGATCTGGCCGAACTTCCTCCGCCACGCGCGCCGGCACGGCGTTCCCGTTGTTTTTGTGAATGGGCGTCTTTCCGAGCGCTCTTTCGCGCGTTACCTGCGATTCCGCGATTGGATCGGCGGCGTCCTGGAGCGCGTGCTCGCTGATGGCGCTCTCTACCTGATGCAAAGCCAGGAGGATGCCGCGCGCATCCGTGAGCTGGGTGCGCCGGAGGAGAACGTGGAAGTCACCGGCAACATGAAATACGACGTCTCTCCACCCGCGCCTGGCCCGCTGGTGGCATGGCTCGAGGCGCAGGTCCGCGAGCAGGATCGCGAGCCGGTGGTGGTGGCCGGCAGTGTGGCCGCCGGAGAAGAGGAAGCCGTGCTCGCCGCATTCGATGTGGTGCAGAGAAAATGGCGGCGCGCGCTTCTGGTTCTCGCACCGCGCAAACCCGACCACTTTCACGCCGCCGCCGAACTGGCAGTGAGCCGCGGATGGAAAGTCGTCCGCCGCAGCGCTCTCTCGCTCGGCGAGCCGCTCAGCCCCGATGCCGATGTTCTCCTGCTCGACTCACTCGGCGAACTGGCTGCGCTCTACCGTCTGGCCCATGCTGTGTTCATCGGCGGGTCGCTGGTTCCTGTGGGCGGGCATAACATTCTCGAGCCTGCCTGGTTCGGCAAGCCTCCGGTCTTCGGACCCTCGATGGAAAACTTCCGCAAGATGGCCGCCGATTTTCTCAACGCCGGGGCTGCCGTTCAGGTTGCTGACAGCCGCGGGCTCGGGGAAGCGTGGGTAGCTCTGATCAGCGATGGTGCGCGGTGCGAAGCAATGGCTGCCGCGGCGCGCGCCTTGGTCGAGCTCAACCAGGGTGCCACCCAGCGCACGTTCGATCGCTTGATCACGCTGATGCTCGCTCCACGGAGCGCTGCGTGAGTACCCATCCCATTTTGCGCGGTTTGCTCTGGCCTTTGAGCCAGGCATACGGCACTGCCTCCCTATTGCGAGCGCGCCTTTACCACGCCGGGCTGCTGCGCTCGCGGCGCCTGAAGGGCGCGGTGATCAGCGTCGGCAACCTCACCACCGGCGGCACGGGAAAGACGCCCATGGTTCTCTGGCTCGCCGCGCGGCTGGCGGCCGAGGGCAAGCGCCCTGGCATCCTCCTGCGTGGTTACCAGGGTTTGGGCCACCGCGGCGGTGACGCTGCGGCGTCTGACGAGGCGCGATTACTCGTCGCGCGGCTTGGCCCGGACGCTGTGGTCGCCGCCGGGAAGGACCGCTGGGCGCAAGGCATGCGTCTCGAGCAGCAGGGAATTGAGTGCTTCGTGCTTGACGACGGCTTCCAGCACCTGCAGCTTGCCCGCGACGCCGACATCGTTCTGGTGGACTCGACCATTCCGTTTGGCGGCGGCTTGCTGCCGTCGGGGAGACGGCGAGAGCCGCGCTCGGCGCTGGCTCGAGCCGACATCGCTGTCATTACGCGCACCCAGCACTCGCCCGCGGTGGAAACTCTGGTCCGGCGCCACACGCAAGCGCCGATCTTCTTCGCCTGGACCGAGCTCGAAGGATATTTCCCGCTTGGTGCCGGCACCGCGGCTGCTCCGGTATCGCCCCCCGAGAAAACTTCGCACTTCGCCTTTTGTGGAATCGGCAACCCGCAATCGTTTTTCGATGACCTGCGCCGGTGGGGATTTCATCTCGCCGGAACCAGAACTTTTCGTGACCACCATGTTTATTCTGAAAAAGATCTCCAGGCCATTGAGCGGGCAGCTCACGCCGCAGGAGCTCACGCTCTGGTTTGCACGGAGAAGGACGTTTACAACCTCCCTCCAGCGGGCTTCCGGGAACTGCCCGCTGCCTATTGCCGCATGGGACTCCAACTCAACGACCCGGAATCCTTTTGGCGCGAGGTCCTTGCCGCGGTGGCACGCCACCGCGACGGAGCGCCGCGATGAAGATCCTGGTCCGCGCCACCAATTGGGTGGGAGACGCGGTAATGTGCATTCCCGCCCTGGAGGCCATTCGCCGGCGGCAGCCTGCCGCGGAAGTCGCCGTTCTCGCCCGGCCGTGGGTGGCAGATCTTTATCGCGGGCTGACCTGCGTGGACCGCGCGATTCCCTTCGAGCATAACGGGCGTCACGCCGGAATTGGCGGCCGCGAGCGCCTGGCCGCCGAACTGCGCCGCGAACAGTTCGACGTTTGCATCCTGCTACAGAACGCTTTTGAGGCTGCCTGGATTGCCTGGCGCGCCGGCATCCCCGAGCGCATCGGCTACGCGCGCGATGCGCGGAGCTGGTTGCTCACGCGTCCCATCCCGTTGCCGCTGCCGGGTGAAACGCCCGCGCATGAAGCCTTCTACTACCTGGAGCTGCTGCGCCGGGCTGGATGGGTCGAAGCCCTCCCGGGAACCACCGAAGTGCGCCTGCCGGTCGCGCCCGAGGCGCTCGACCGCGCGGAGAAAATGCTGGTGGATGCCGGCTGCCGCCCTGGCGCTTTGCGCCTCGCTTTTGCCACCGGCGCCGCTTACGGCACCGCCAAGTGCTGGCCCGCGGAGCGCTACTCAGCCCTCGCCACCCGCTTGATTGCTGATTACGACGCCGATGTGGTACTTTTCGGCTCGACTTCGGAGAGTGAGACCGCCGCGCGCGTGCTGCGCGGCATCGAGCGCGGCGCCGTCAACTTGGTTGGCCGCAGCGCCATCGGCGATTTGCCCGCGCTGCTGGCCCGCTGTAATGCCTTCCTCGGCAACGATTCCGGGGCCATGCACGTCGCCGGAGCAGTGGGTTTGCCTATTGTGGCGGTCTTTGGTCCCACCGACCCCCACGGGACAGCGCCGCTTGCCTCCCAGTTGACCATCGTGCAGAAGCCTGTAGCGTGCAGTCCCTGTTTTCTCAGGCACTGCCCGATTGACCACCGTTGCATGACCGCAGTGAGTGTAGAGATGGTCCTGGAAGCCGCGCGCGCTTGCTTGCATGGGATTGCCGGCTCTTCCGGCGCCCGGTGACACCTGGGAGATTCCGCCTTTGCCTGATACCAGCGCCCCACGCCCGGCCGTCTTCCTCGATCGCGACGGCACACTCTGCGAGGAGATGGGCTATCTGAACCACATCAGCCGGCTGGTGATCTTTCCGTTCGCCGCCGCGGCCGTTCTCCGCCTGAACCAGGCGGGGCTACCGGTCATTGTGGTGACCAACCAGTCCGGGGTCTCGCGCAAGATTTTCCCCGAGTCGCTCATCTCCCAGGTTCACGAACGCATTTCCGCCGCGCTCGGAGTGCGCGGAGCTCGCGTGGACGGCTATTACTACTGCATGCATCGGCAGTCCGAGGCCTGTTCCTGCCGCAAGCCGTTGCCCGGTTTGATCGAGCACGCCGCGCGCGAGCATCGCCTCGATCCGGCCAGGTCCTGGGTCATCGGCGATCGCTATGTGGACATCGAATTGGGTCACGCCGTCGGCGCGCGCACCATCCTGGTGATGACCGGATACGGCCGCGGCGAATTCGAGTGGCGCGTTGCGGATTCCCCGCGTCCCCCCGACTTCGTGGCCGACGACCTCAGCTCAGCGGTAGACTGTATCCTCGGGGCCAAAGCATGACTGTAGACCTCACACGACTGGTCGAGCTGGTGGAAGCGTTCCCACGCCGCCGCGTTCTGGTGCTGGCCGACCTGGTGGCCGACGAATTTGTCGCCGGCGAAATCAGCCGCGTTTCCCGTGAAGCGCCGGTGCTCATCTTGCGTCACAAGGAGACAAAACTCGTCCCCGGCGGAGGCGCCAATGCGGTCAACAACCTCGCCGACCTGGGCGCGCGCGTTCTCCCCGTGGGTGTGGTCGGCGATGATGCCTCCGGGCGCGGACTGCTGGCGCACCTGCGCGCGAAGCGCATCCCGTGCTCCGGCATACTCACCCTGCGCGGCTGGCCGACACCCACCAAGACGCGCTACCTGGCCGGTTGGACGCACACCGCACAGCAGCAGGTCCTGCGCGTGGACCGCGAGCCGTCGGGAGTGCTCCCTGAAGCCGCAAGAAGGGAATTGGCCCGCCGGGCGCGCCGCCTCGCAGCACAGGCCGACGCCGTGCTGGTTTCCGACTACGGCTTTGGAACTGTGACATCCGCCCTGGTTCGCGCCGCAAAAGCGAAGGCGGGAGTGCCGGTGACGCTCGACTCTCGCCACGCCTTGCTCGAATTCCGCGGCGCCGGGCTTACCGCCGCCACGCCCAATGAGTCTGAGCTCGAATCGCTCTACCACCAGCGCATCGGTAACGACACCGCAGCGCTCGACCGGCTGGGCCGGCGCGCTCTGAGGCAGCTCGGGCTCCGCGCCCTGCTGGTGACTCGCGGAAAGGACGGCATGTCGCTGTTTGAGTGCGGCCGCACCCGTTCAGACATTCCCGTCTTCGGCCCGCCGGAGGCGGTGGATGTAACTGGCGCGGGCGACACAGTGATCGCCGCCTTCACTCTGGCCCTGGCGGCGGGCGCGGGATTTGCGGAAGCGGCTAGCCTGGCCAACTACGCCGGCGGCATCGTGGTGATGAAGCGCGGCACGGCCACGGCATCGCGCGCCGAACTGCTGGCCGCATTGCAGGGAGAAATCAGCGGCGCGCCCGGCGGCGTGTCATTGCCATGAACACGGCCGCGAAAATTCTACCGCTCGAAGAATTGAAGCTCCGGCTTGCCGGGGAGCGGCGGCGCGGCCGTCGCATCGTCCTCGCCAACGGCTGCTTTGATTTATTGCACGTGGGTCACACGCGCTATCTCCAGGCTGCCCGCGGTGAAGGCGACCTGCTCGTAGTAGGAATCAATTCGGACGCCGGCGTATGTAAACTCAAAGGCGCCGGGCGCCCCATCCTCCCAGCGCGGGGCCGCGCGGAATTGGTCGCTGCGCTGGCCGCCGTCGATTACGTGGTGGTTTTCGAGGAGCCAAACGTCGAAGCGCTGCTCACTGCCCTCCGTCCGGACGTCCACGCCAAAGGGACTGATTACACCGCGGAGACCGTCCCTGAGCGCGAAATCGCCGCTCGACTGGGTGTGCGCGTGGCCATCGTCGGAGACCCCAAGCGCCATTCCACCCGCGATCTCTTCGCAGCCATCCGCACCGATGCCGGCCACTGAGTCGAAGTTCCTCGTCGTCCGTCTTGGCTCGATGGGGGACATCATCCATGCGCTCCCCGCGGCGCGCGCCCTGCGCCAGGCGTTTCCCGCAGCGCCCCTGGACTGGGTGGTCGATTTCCGCTGGCGCCCCATCCTCGATCAGGTTCCGTTCGTCAATTCCATTCTCTCTTTCGACCGCCGCTCGTGGAGAGACATCCGCCGGGCGGTGGCCGAGCTTCGCCGCGCGCGGTACGCTTGCGTAATCGATTTCCAGGGACTCTACAAGTCCGCGCTGCTGGCCCGGCTTTCCGGTGCGCCACGCCGCGTGGGCTTCGCCCGATCGCACGCTCGCGAGAGCGGGGCCGCGCTGTTTTACACCGACCGCGTCGCCCCGGCGGCCGCTCACGTGGTCATGCAGAACCTGGCACTCGCCGAGCGCGCCGGCGCACAGGCTTGCGGCTCTCTTGCCGCGGCCGAATTCCCTTTGCGCATTCCACCTGAGGCCGCAGCCATGGTGGCCCGCATCATCGGCAAGGAAGGTGTCCAAGACTATTTTGTCCTCTCTCCGGGAGGCGGCTGGAAATCAAAGTGCTGGCCTCCGGAGCGTTATGGCGAGTTGCACCGCAGGCTCGCTTCACGGCTAGGTTGCCGCGGGCTGGTGACCTTTGGGCCGGGCGAGCGCGCGCTGGCCGAAGGGGTTCTTCAGGCCGCGGGAGAACCCGCCCCTTTGGTTTTGGATTTGGACTTGCCCGAGCTGATGGCAGCGCTGCGCGGCGCTCGCGTCTTCATCGGCGGCGACACCGGCCCGCTTCATCTCGCCGCCGCGCTGCGCACGCCAGTGGTGGGGCTCTATGGCCCCACTGACCCGGCCCGCAACGGGCCTTACTCACCCGCGGACATCGTCGTGCGCAACGCCACGCCCGAGCAGACCACCTATCGGCGAGGAAGCGAGATCTCCCCGGCTATGCTCTCCATCACTGTTGACCAGGTGGAACACGCCGTTGCGCGCAGGCTCGGCTTGCCATAACGTCTAAGTTGATGGCGAGCTATTCCGCTTGGGCCTCCCGTTGGCGCGTCCCGGCAAGCTATCCGGTCGTGCTGGGCTATCTTTATTTTGCCGAGCCGGAGTTGCGTTCTATCGTTCTTGGAGTGCTGGTGGCCGTGCCGGGGCTGGCACTGCGCGCCGCCGCCGCCGGATATCTCTACAAGCATCAACAGCTCGCCACGCAAGGGCCGTACGCGTTCACGCGGAATCCACTTTACCTCGGGAGCACGATTATGGCCGTGGGCTTCTGTTTGGTCGGAGCCTCCTGGTCGGGAGCCTTGTTGGTTGCCGCTTACCTCTGCCTTTTCTATCCTGCGGTGATTCGCCTCGAGGCCGAGGAACTGCGCGCGCGCTACGGTCCCGCGTATGACGACTACGCGCGGCGCGTGCCCCTTTTCTTTCCGCGGTATTCCGCGCACGCCGAACAGGTGGCAACGTCCGGCGCGAAATTTTCCTGGGAACAATATCTTCGCAACCGCGAATATCAGGCCGGTTGGGGCGTCCTGGCCGGGCTGGGAGTGCTGGTCCTGAAGCTGCTCTGGATGCGCTACCTTTTGATGCGTTGAAGCGCTGCTGGGCTGGGGTTGCGGCCTATCCCGCCTCCAGCGCGCACCCCTGTAATTCTGGATTCCTCCCCGTTTTTTCCCGCTGAACCTACGGTATGATAGGGCCACTAGTTGCCCGGAGCACGGATGCCCGAACCCGAGAAATTGGGGCCCAAGGTGGTAGTGCACAAAGCCGGCAGCGCTACGGAGGCCATGGTCATCCGCGGGCTGCTGCAGAGCGCCGGCCTCTCTACGCTCGATGTTTTGGAAGGCGATGAATTGCTGCAACGCGAGACGGCGGGGGACACAGATATTGTCGTTTACCAGTCCGAAGCCGAAGATGCTCGCCGGATCATCGCCGATTATCTTTCTTCGGGAGAGAACATCTCCATCGAGCCCACCGACGAATAAGCCTCGCACGACTCGGGAAGGATCGCGCAAGCGATGCGGGGCGATTTCGACCGCCCCCGTTAGCTTCCACCGCTGCCGCTTGCCATCGACTCGGGTGCAGGCGATGGAGACGCGTAGAAGAGCCGGACGCCCGCGCGCCGGGCCATTAGTGTTCCGGGTTGAGTTTTAGTTCAAATCTAGCCCTTTGACTTCTTGCGTTTTGGTTTTCGCCCTTCAGTGGGGGGCCGGCGCGTGTTTGGCGGCACCGAACTGCACCTCATTGGCCATCAGTTTGTCCCCCATTTTTTCGGCATGGATAACCACGCGGTCGCCCACGTTGAGATCCTTCATTGAAGCAGTTGCACCGCCCTTTTCGTACTTTGTGTCGGGCATGGTGTACACGGTGACGGGGTCCTTGCCTTTTGTTTGCACCGTGATCGAATTGTCCGTCATGGCGGTCACTTTTCCCATGACGTGTTGCTCTTTGCCATGAGCAAATGTAGCTCCCGCTACGAGCACAACCAGTGCGACCAACATAGTCATTCGTTTCATTTCTGTTCTCCCTTTTTTAAGCGATGCATCTTCATCCTCGTTTCTGGTGCTTTGCCTTCATTCAGAAAACGCTCTTCCTCTTCTTCCTCCGATCGTTCCGCGGCACTCTTTGGGTTGAACTGCTCCATCTTTTTCATTTCTTCGGGGGTCATCTGGAGAAGGTGCCGGATAAAAGAAACCAGTTTCCAACTGTCGTCATCCCTAACCGCTCCACCCCAGGCGGGCATTCCGCTGAGCCGGATGCCGTTGTGAATGATGTAATAAATCTCCCCGTCCGTGAGGTTCTGTGTTTCGGGCTGACGCAGGTCTGGCGTCCTCGGATACAGGTTCTGTCCGATCTCCGTTTTTCCGCCGCCGTCATTGCCGTGGCATATGGCGCAGTGGTCCGCGAAATGGACGCGCGCCTCGCTGAGAACTTCAGGTATCGGCGCAAACGGATTCTTGACGTACTGTTGCGACGCCGGGATTGACAGCTTGCGCGCCGTCGTTGCGACAAAGGCCTCCATCGCCGAGGGGTTATCGCGTGCGCTGAAGCCACGGCGTATCGTTAACCACCCGTATACGGTGACAGCTATCAAGAGCACGAAGAAACCGAGTCTCAGCTTCCGCGCCTTCATGGCTGCCTCCCCCCTGACATCGCGCCTGGTTGCATCGGCATGTTAATATCGCGCATCAGTATGTCTATCTCACTGGGCCGTGCGGGGGGTTCCAACCCATCGGTCAGCAACCGCCCTTGCAAAGTGATCTCGTTCACCTAGAGACCTTCGAGCGCGTCCCAGCCCTTCATTTTCTGACTCCTTGCCGATTCCTTCAGTCTCCTCCAGTACCGCCTGCCGTCGGCGTAGGAGCCGGCGATGCGTAGAGGATGCGGCGGCTCCCCGAGGCGCCAGCGATCATTCCGGGGCGCGATTCCAGGGTGAAACCAGAACTCCGCGTCGAAGAGGAGCCCCTGGCAGATTGGCGCCGGCTTTCACCCACCGCCCGCAGCACCGCGGGAACATAGCGGCGCGTTTCTTCCGGCAGAGCGGCGAGACGGCTCAGGGTCCAGAAATCGTGCGCGTTGAACCGGCCCAGCAGACGCCCGATACGGTCCTCGCCGGCGTTGTAAGCCGCGAAGGCCAGCGGCCAATCCTCAAACTGGCGGTAGAGATCCTTCAAATAGTGCGCTGCGGCAATGGTGGACTTCAGCACGTCGAACCGCTCGTCGCGCCCTCCCCCCACGATCAAGCCATAGCGGCGCGCGGTTTCAGGCATCAGTTGCCAGATCCCCGCCGCTCCTTTTGGTGAGACCGCCAGCGGTCTGTAGTTGCTCTCGATGCCGGCAATCCCGGAGAACCCAGCCGAGAGACCTTCCTCCCGAAGAATGGACTCTACGGCTGCGCGCATCATCGCCGGATCCTGGCCGGTGGCCCGGAGTGGAGAGCGCGCCAAAGGCTGGGACGAATCCTCTGCGGGCCCGCTGGCCTGTGCCGCCGCAGCGGATTCCGCCCTCAGCCGGACGAGAGATTGATCGAGGCTCTCGTTGAAACGGGCGCGCCATGAAGCCACGAGATCGTTTTGACCATCGGGAACTTGCGCCTGAGCGAGCCGAGGGAGAATGACAATCAGTACAATCGCAAGAAGGAACAAGCGCCCCCCAAAAGAATCCCCCTGAAGGATCCGCTTCATCCTTGCGCCCCCTTTCTTTGCTGGCAACTCAGGCTCCCGCTTACTCACTTCATCTCCACCCCGCGCCATTCACCCGCGATGATGGCCTTTCGGATTTCTCTCGGCGTCTTACCCGCTCTCGTCATCTGGCCGGCGAGGAGAACCTCCTCGATGCAGGTCGTTCAACCCGCGCCGTGTTGTGAGGAATAGCAATCAAGCAAGCTCCTGTGGCCGAACTTTTCACAGTGGCAATAGCAGGGCTGCTGGGCGATCACCCCGGCTATCTCCGCGGCGACCTCGTAGGCTCGTGCCACGAGCGGGTAGTTGCTGAACAGCTCGGGTGAAAGCAGGGCAGGGAATGGCATCGCCGCTTCCGCACTGTCGAAATAGGGTGGTATCTGCTCCGCCGGATTTGTCACCGGGACAGGAATTGAGCCGGGCAGTGGCACCTGCTGGCCCCCTCCGGGTAGGATGGCTCCCTTCCTGGAATAGACATCGCCCCAGATCGCCAATGCCAGCGTGACGACAAGGGCCGCGCCCAGCGCTCCGAGCAGTTTCCTCCTCAATTGCTCCTGCTTCCCTCTCTTGTGCTTCATCGTACCCTCCCGGAAGACTGTCCCTCCGTGCCTCCCTGATTGTCTGCAGCGGGCCAGTGGCCGCGGCCCGCGCCGAGTTCCGCCAAGTGTCTTTCCATCTCCTCCCGGCAGCGGACTTCGCATTCATCCACCGGCTGCTCCAGGTCAGCCCCCTGGTGAAGGATGCGGATGGTCAGCGTGATTTCCGGGCGATTGTGGTGCGCGGGTAAGTAGCCGATGGACTGGTCGAACGGAGAGAGATTGTATGACGAAGGGCGCTGCTCCCGCGGCAGGATCCACTCGGCGATCTGCCGCAGCGCGGCGTACACGTTCTGGCAATGCGGGCAGCCAGGTTCGGGGTGTTCGACTCCGGCCTCATGCGTCCCGGCTAGCTCAATCCCAAAACCAATCTGCCTTTTCAGATGTTCGACATAGGTATATTCCGGCCAGGTGTCCCAGCAGACGCCGAAGCGCTGGACCAGGCCCTTCAGTTGTTCCATCTCGCCGTCCATGGAATTTCTCCTTCTTTCTCCCGGCCCTGACGCTCAACTTGCCAAGGGCCCCGGATCTCTACGCCGGGCTTACGGCCGCTGCGGCTTCCTTGCGCACGTGGAAATGCCAGCGCCAGACTTCATAGATCGCCGGGTAGATGGCCAACTCCATGATGAATGAAGTAAAGATGCCTCCGACCATCGGCGCGGCGATGCGCTTCATCACGTCGGATCCGGCGCCGGTGGACCACAGAATGGGCACCAGCCCCATGAACATCACCGCGACGGTCATCAATTTCGGCCGCAGCCGCTTCACCGCACCGTGGACAATGGCCTCGCGCAGGTCTTCTTTCGTCTTCATCTGGCCCTTGTCCCTTCGCTCGTAGTACGCCAAGTTCAGGTAGAGCAGCATGAAGACGCCGGTTTCCGCGTCCACACCCATCAAGGCAATCAATCCGACCCACACGGCGATGCTCGTGTTGTAACCGAGAAAGTAGAGGAACCAAATGGCGCCCACCGCTGAAAAAGGCACGGCGAGAAAGATGATCACCGTCTCGGCGATCGAGCCGGTGTTGAAGTAGAGAAGCAGGAAGATGATGAACACGGTGATAGGCACTACGGTCAGCAGGCGCTGTTGCCCACGCAGCATGTATTCATACTGCCCGCTCCAGATCAGCGTGTATCCCGGCGGCAACTGCATCTTCTCGCGGATCGCCTTCTTCGCGTCAGCGACGTAGCCGCCAACGTCGCGGCCGGAGACATCCACGTACACATAGCCGCTGAGCCGGCCATTCTCGTCGCGGATCATCCCTGGACCGGATACCAGGCTGATGTCCGCAATCTGCGCCATGGGAATCTGCGCGCCATTCATCGTGGGCACAAGGACTCGATTCAGTTTGTCTTTCGTGCTGCGGTAATCGCGCAGGTAGCGCACATTGACGGGATACCGTTCGCGACCCTCGACCGTCGTCGTGACGTTTTCTCCACCCACTGCGGACATGAGAACCGCCTCGGCCTGGCCGATCGTCAGTCCGTACCGAGCCAGTTCCTCGCGCTTCAGCGTGAAATCGAGGAAGTAGCCGCCCGCGGTGCGCTCGGCGAAGACGCTGGTTGTTCCCGGCACGTCCTTCAGCACACTCTCCATGTGCACGCCCAGCTCCTGAATCTTGTTCAGATCTGGACCCAGAATCTTGATTCCGACGGGTGTGCGCACGCCAGTCGTGAGCATATCCACACGCGCCTTGATGGGCATGGTCCAGGCATTGACCACGCCGGGGAGTTGCATCGCGTCGTTCATGCCGCCGGGGCCGTAGACGAGTTCTTGCGTGCTCTTGTAGTCGGGCCAGGCGCGCCGCAAGATCCCCTGGAGCCACTTTGGCGCCCGGTCCGTATACCAGCGCGGCACTTTTGGCCACTGGTCTTGTGGTTTCAGCACCACGACCGTTTCGGCCATCGAAAAGGGCGCCGGGTCGGTGGCGGTCTCAGCCCGGCCGGCCTTTCCAAATACGCGCTCCACTTCCGGAAAGGTCATGAGGATTTTGTCCTGAACCTGCAGGAGTTTTCCCGCTTCGGTCACCGACATTCCGGGCAACGTGGTCGGCATGTACAGCAAAGCGCCCTCATCGAGAGGCGGCATGAATTCCGAGCCGAGGCGGAAGAACACCGGAATCGTCAGGGCTACGACGAGAATGGCGAAAGCAATCGCGAACCACTGGTAGCGGAGAACAAACTCCACTACCGGCTGGTAAATCTTCATCAATGGCCGGCTGATGGGGTGCTTCTCTTCGCTGTGAATCTTGCCCACAAAAATGGCGCTGGTGAGGCGGGCCAGCCAGCGCGGACGAAACTCGAAGGGCTTCACTCGCAGCACAATTAACAGCAGTGCCGGAGTGAGCGTGACGGCGAGCACGGCGGCGATGGCCATGGCAAACGTCTTAGTGAAGGCCAGCGGCTTGAAGAGGCGGCCTTCCTGCGCTTCCAGTGTGAAGACGGGCATGAAACTAATGGCGATCACCAGCAGGGCGAAAAAGCTCGGCCCGCCCACTTCCTTCACGGCTCCGATAATGACGTCCCCGACGCTGCCGGGCTGCCCTTCCGCCTGCCAGTACTCGAGTTTCTTGTGCGTCTGTTCGACCACTACGATGGACGCATCCACCATGGCGCCGATGGCGATGGCGATGCCGCCAAGCGACATGATGTTGGCCGTCAGGTTCATGCCATACATCGGAATGAATGCGATGATGATGGCGATGGGGATAGTCAGGATCGGGGTGATCGCGCTCGGGAGATGCCAGAGAAAAATAATGATGACGATGCTGACGATGATCAGTTCTTCAGTCAGCGTGTGCTTTAGATTCTCGATGGACCGCTCGATCAGCTCGGCGCGGTCATAGGTTGTGACCACCCTCACGCCCGGCGGGAGGCTCGACTCCATTTCAGTCAGCTTTGCCCGCACCTGTTCGATCACCTTCAGGGCGTTTTCACCGTACCGCATAATCACTATCCCGCCGACGGTCTCCCCTTTCCCATCGAGCTCCGCGATGCCGCGGCGGATGTCGGGGCCGAGGACAACCTTTCCGAGGTGCTTCACCAAGATGGGAGTTCCACCATCCGGGTTTGTACCGACGACGATATTTTCGACGTCGGCTGTAGAGCGAATGTAGCCACGCCCTCGCACCATATATTCCCGGCCGCTAAATTCGACCAGGCGTCCGCCCACGTCGTTATTTCCCGCCTGGATTGCGCCCACAACCTTGTCCAGCGGGATCCGGTAGGCCGCCAGGGCATTGGGATCGAGGTTGACCTGGTACTGGCGGACAAACCCTCCAACCGGGGCGACCTCGGCGACTCCCGGCACCGACTGCAGCTCATAGCGCATATACCAATCCTGGAGCGAGCGCAGCTCGGCGAGGTTGTGCTTTCCGCTGGTGTCCGTGAGGGCGTACTCGTAGACCCAGCCGACCGCGGTTTCGTCGCGGGCCAGTTCCACCTGCACGCCCTGCGGCAGCCGCGGGGCGATATTGCTCAGGTATTCGAGCGTGCGCGAGCGGGCCCAGTAGAGGTCGGTGCCGTCCTCAAAGATGATGTAGATGTAGGAATAGCCGAAATCCGAAAAGCCGCGGATATCCTTCACCTGCGGCACGCCCAGCATCGCGCGGATGATGGGATAGGTGACCTGGTCCTCCATGATGTCCGGGCTGCGGTCCCAACGCGAATAGATGATCACCTGCGTGTCGGAAAGGTCGGGGATGGCGTCCAGGCGGATGCTGCGCATCGCGAAGAGGCCGGCAAAAACGGCCGCGGCGGTGAACAGGAATACGATGAACCTGTTCCGTGCGCAGAAGTCGATGATGCGGTTCATCATGGCTGCCGCCTTTCTTCGGCCAGAAGCTGATCCAGCCGCAGCAGCGTGCCGCCTTCCGTGCGCGCGAACCCTTCCGCATCCTCGCGGCGCGCGAAGGCGAAGATGCTGGGTTCGCAACGGTCGAAGACGCGGTCCAAGGGCTGCTTGTTCTGGCTGAGCAGGGGCTCATGCCGCTCGCAGAGAACGATCTGGCTGCCTTCAACGTAGTAGGCGTCTGCCGGGCGCAGCGGCCGTTCGGTCAAGTAGTCGGTGACTTCCACGAACTTCACCGGGCGGCCCATCTGCCGGCCGAGCTTCACCGCACAACTCGCGCAGCAGACGCGCTGCGGCTTGCCATCACGCTCGATCACCACCCCCGCCCTGGCGTGAAGTTCGCGCCCGCAGACGGAGCAGACGTTTGGCTGGTTTCTCTCCAACAGCCAATAGCCGCCAAGACCTATTCCCGCTAGCAACAGCACACTCAGGCCAACCCCGACGAACCTTCTTGTAGTCATGGCTTGCGTCTCCCGTTGCTCGCGTTGCCTTGATTCTTTATGGCCGACATTTTGCTCCTCGTTATGGTTTGGGCTGCTGTTCCATCCCCGGCATTTGCTCCATCGGCGGCTCTTTCGGCTTCTCACCGGCGCCGCCTGGTGGTTTTTCGCTCTTGCCCATGCCCGGCATTCCGGCCATTCCCCCGGTGGCTGACTTCAGGCGGCTTTCCGAATCAATCAGGAAATTCCCCGAGGTGACGATCTTCTCGCCGGATTTCAAACCGCCCAGGACGATGTAGCGATTATCCACCTTAGCGCCGAGCTGGACTTTCCGCGGCTCGAAGTAACCGTTCTCGCGCGCTACGAAGACGATCTGTTCCGACCCGGAATCCAATACCGCTTCTTCCGGAACGGAGAGTTGTTTGCCGTAGTTGATCCGCAGCTCGATGTTGGCGTACATGTCGGGTTTGAGGTCGAAGCCCGGGTTGGGAAACTCAAAGCGCACCTTGACCGTGCGTGTGGTGTTATCGAGTTGCGGATAAATATAGGTGACCTGGCCTTGATAGCTCCTTCCGGGATAGTAGCTCAGCGTCATTTTGGCGGTCTGACCCAGCGCGATTTGGGGCAGCTCATATTCGTAGATGTCGGCCAGCACCCACACCCGGGAGAGGTCGGCGATGGTGTAAAGCTCCGTGTCCGGCGTGATACGCTGTTTCTCGAAGGCATTGCGCGTGATTACAAAGCCGCTGGTCGGGGAATAGAGCTTCAGCGTGCGGCTGGGCGTGCCTCGCTCCTCGAGATCGCGGATCTGTTCGTCGGAGATGTCCCACAGGCGCAGACGCTCGCGGCTGGCCTCGTAGAGTGAAATCGCGCCCCGGGCGATCTCCAGATTCGCGTTGTTGCCGAGCGACTCCTTGCCGCGCCTGGCGATCAGGAATTCCTGCTGGGTGGAAACCAGCTCCGGGCTGTAAATGCTGATCAGGGGCTGGCCCTTTTCGACCAGCTTTCCGGTGAAATCCACGTAGACCTTATCCAGCCAGCCCTCGACCTTGGCGTGGATCCGGGCGATCCGAGTTTCGTCGTAGGCCACGCGGCCGACGGTGCGCAGGGTTTCGGTCACCGGCCGGTAGGCAACTTCTCCGTATTGCACTCCGATCAATTGCTGTTTCTCGGCGCTGATCTTCACCGCGCCAGTCGGCGGTGTTTCTCCGGTCTCGCTCGCGTCGGCATAAACTGGAATCAGGGCCATCCCGTCCGACGCCTTTCCGGGCTTGTCGGACTTCTGCGTTGGGTGCATCGCGTCCACCCAGTAGAGCACCTTCCTCTGGCTGGCCGTTGTGGGCTGCGTCTGGCCGGAGCCCTGGCGCGGTGGATCACCGTGCCGGTAGACCAGGGCGAGGGTAATGCCGGCGGCCAGCAGGGATGTGCCCATGACCAGAAGCAGAAGTTTTGCGCGGCTGATGAGAATCATGTGCGGTGCTCCTTCACTTGGTCAGCTCGACGCCAACCAGCGGCTCGAGGCGGGCGAGAGCAATCTGATAATTGCTAAGCTCGCGGTAGTAGTTCACTTCGTAATCGAGCACGGTCACAAAATTGGTCAGGACGTTCAGAAAGTCCACCTTGCCAACCTCGTAGACTGCCAAGGATGACTCGAGCGCGAGCGTGGACTGCGGCACGACAGCCTGGGAGAACAGCTTGGCCAGATCATCCGATGATTTCGCCATCAGATACTGCTCTTTTATCTGAAAATACAACTCTGTCTGACGGCTCTCCCTGGCGCGCTGGACACTCGCGAGTTCCTGCGAGGCTTCGACGACTGCCTGGCGCTGTTTCGTTTTGTAAAAGATCGGCACGTTAATCCCGACGGTGAAGCCGTTCATGTCAGGAAGGTCGGGCCGCTGCTGGTACATGTAGCTGACGCGGAAATCGGGCAGGTAGTCTCTCTGGGCCAGGCTCACGGCGTACTGGTTCCGCTCAATCATGCGTTGCGCGCCTTGCAGCCCGGTGTCATTTTCGCGCGCCAACTGGTAGAGCGATTCCGCGGTGTAGGTCAGCGCGGCCTTTTGCACCGGGGTGGGCGGCGGCAGCGGGGCCTCCGGATCGCGAAAGAGGAGCGTGTTCAGGCGGACCTGCGCGGTTTTCACCTGCTGCTCGAGCACGGTGAGTTTCTGCAACAGCAGGGAAATTTCTATCTGTGCCCGAAGGACATCCTGCTGAAGCCCCTTGCCGACCTTGTAGCGGACCTCAGCAATCTCGGCGAGCTTTTCGAGCAGATCCTTGTCCTTCCGGGTGATCTCGATGGCCTTGATGTAATAAGCGTAGTCGTAATAGGCCGTCTTCACCCCGGCAACCACCTGCCGCCGGACCGCTTCGTACTCCCACCGGCCCGCTTCCGCCTCGCGGTCCGCTACTTTTCCCCGAAGTGTCAGTTTGCCCGGATAAGGAAATTCTTCCATCGCGCTGACACCGCGGTAGCTGGAAGGGTCGCCGTGCTGCACGCTCAAGGGCCGGATGTTTCCCATCCAGCCCAGCGAGACCACGGGGTCCGGCAAACTTTTGGCTTGCGGCACCCGCGCGCGCAGCGCGTCCACTCTCCGCGCCATGGCCTGGATGGACGGATTTTTCGCCAGCGCTTCCTGCAACAATTCGTCGAGCGAGACGCTTTCCCCTTGTTTCGCTTCGTTCAAGGTTTCTGCTCCGCCCGCTCGTGGCCGCGTGGGTTCTGCCTGCTGCGCCTGGCCATGGGCATTTCCTGCGGCAGCCAGCAGGCCGATCAGCAGCAGTGCGGCCCGCGATGAAATGGTCTTCATGAGCATCTCTCCTTCCAGCCGAAAAGTTAGAGGTCTCCACACGGAGGCCCAGTTTGCAAATGAAACGTAGCGAGGGAGAAGGAGAGAACTAGATTCTAAACGTGCAGAGCAATGCCAGGACGGCGGAGGGGGAATGAAATGGCGGGTTTGCCGGTTGCTCGATCCCCGCCGGCAAAAAAGATGCATTGACAACGGAATTCGCGATTACAAAGTCAAAAGATGGGCTGGGGGCGGAATTCTGTGCCAGCCAATTGGAAGCAATTCGTGGAGCCGAAAGGACCGGGCAACAATCATCCGGTTGCGGAGCCGTTGCAGCGGAATCCGCCGCGGGCAGCGAGGGATTTGCCGGCATGTTTTCCGAGTCGCAATCCGGGCAGCTAGCAACACACTCCGCCTGGCAAGCGGACAACGCGGTTGCGGGAACAGCCAGCACAATCGCCAGCAGCACAGACGTGACGAAATGTATTCGCAGCTTCATTTCCCAGCTTCGCAGCCTACTTTGATGCAGAACTCTGATTCCACACAGTGACCTATCGGACATACTACCGTATCCGGCAGCACATCCGCAAGCTGGGTAGTGGGTCAGTTTC
The DNA here is from genome assembly GCA_041485165.1 of Terriglobia bacterium. Taxonomy (GTDB): domain Bacteria; phylum Acidobacteriota; class Terriglobia; order Acidiferrales; family UBA7541; genus JAAFGT01. The sequence continues at coordinate 46,110 of JBGPJC010000012.1, forward strand.
CGATTAACCAACTATACGTCCAAAGACTGCCGACGTCTGAGGGGGAAGCCTCAAGGCGCTGGCATAGCTTTCGAGTTGCCGACCATCCGGGAGTGCACGCCGGTTCGTGGACACTTGCGCGTTTTTCGTTACTGATCCGGTCGGAAGCAGACAACTCAAGCTGAATGGGCGATTTGGGCTGCTTTACAACAGTTCACGTGTGGAGTGGCAGCACTTATGGCAAGGCGGATTGCAGTCGCGCGTGCTTTCCAAACTCCTGTTGGAGTCGCCTGAACAGCTTCTCGTGGTGGAGTGCAATTTGTTGGTAAAGCCGCCCCATGCTCTCGATGCGTCCGTCGCCGATCCTTGCATGGAGAGCGAGGGCGCCGAAGATCGCCTCTCGAGTCAGGTCATGCACGACTCCAGTATTCATCGCAAGGTGTTCGTCTTCTTGGGACCGTGATCCGTGCATCACGTCAGACCGCAAGTCATACGCGCGGTGGGCGTCTCTGTAAGCATCTTCGACTTGGCCTGTTCCTAGACCGCTCGCAAGAAGTGCCACCCGCTTACAGAAATTGTGTGTCACGCCTTTATATAACCGCTCTGTCGCGGTGAGTCTCTCAAGCGCTGCAATCCAC
>JBGPJC010000013.1:0-44680 GCA_041485165.1 Terriglobia bacterium
ATCCTGAATGTGAATGGAGGATCAGTCCTGTGCGGATAGCGAGGGTGATGAGGCTGGCGGCGTGCGCCGCCTTGCTGTGGACCGTCGCCCCGCTGGCCGGGGTATGGCCGCAGAACCCCGACACCATGCTGCCTGTAGATAGCGCCGCAAAGGCCAAACAGCTCATCCAGCAGTCCATCCAGGCGCTAGGCGGTCCCGCTTATCTGGGCGTGAAAGACATCACCTGCGCCGGCCGGCTTGCGCAGTTCAGCCACAACAACGAAGTCACCGGGTATGTGCGCTTCGTCGATTTCAATAAACCGCCGGACCACGACCGCACCGAGTATTCGGAAAAACGTAATATTATTTCCGTCTGGGCGGGAGATCAGGCTTGGGAGCTCGATCGCGGCGGCGTGCAGGACGCCCCGGCGGACGTGGTGGCGCGCAACCAGGAGGACCTGAGGAAAGACGTCAACATGCTCTTCCGCTCGCGCCTCAAAGAGAATGGACTTTCCCTCCGCTTCGGCGGCACGGAGACGGTGGACTTAAGGCTGGTGGATTGGATCGAGGTGGTGGACAGCGAGCAGCGCAACATGCGCATAGCCATTGACCGCCAGACGCGCCTGCCCAGCCGCACGGTGATCGAAACCCTCGACCGCGCCTCTCGCGAGCGCTTCTCGGAGACCGAATACTATTCGAACTACCACTCCTTCGACGGCATACAGACTCCTCTGCAAATCGCGCGTGATCGCAACGGCCACAAGGTCCTCCAGGTCTTCCTTGAAGATTGCAAGTACAACACCGGCCTCGCCGACAGCTTGTTCACTCGTCAGTCACTCGAGGAACGCTTCGCCCAGCTCAATAAAGGAAAAAAGCCAAAGTAGCAGCCCGGCACCTCCTGCCTCCAACTTCCAAACTCCGGCGGTAACACCGAGCGCGACCTCCCGCTTCACGACACTTTGCACATGATTTGTGAAAAGTGGTGTATAGTAGTTTCATGGGCCGAACCAATATCGACATCGATGAACGATTGATCCGTAAGGCGCGCAAGCTTACCCGGCTGAAGACCAAACGGCAAATCGTGGACAAAGCCCTGGAATTGCTGGTGCGCTCGGAAAGCCGGAAAGCCATCCTCCGTTATTACGGAAGCGGTATCTGGAGGGGCGACTTGAAAGCCGCGCGGAGAAACCGCGTTTGATTCTGGTGGATAGTTCCGTCTGGATCGATTTTCTGAGCTCTTCTCCCGGCCGCGCTGGCGCTGAATTGCACCGCATGATCGCCGAGGCAGAACCTTTCGCTCTCACCGGAGTGATCGTCGCGGAAGTCCTGCAAGGCCTGACTCGAGACGTTAGCCAGGTCGAGAACTACCTCTCGATGTGGGAAATGCTCGAACCTCAGGGATTTTCAACCTATCGCCAGGCGGCTGCCATTTTCCGCCTGGCCCGCGCGAAAGGCATCACGGTAACAACCATCGATGCCCTGATCGCTGCCATTGCGTTGGAACACGGCGCCGGCGTCTTCACTCTCGACAAGGACTTCGCGCGCATTGCCCTCATAACTCGCCTTCCTTTGTATTCGCTTTCACACTAGTCGAGTGCTTCGGAATGACAACTTTGTGAGTTTTTCGGCAGCCTGCCAGGAGGTCAGCTCTTCAGCACTGACAACAACGGCCCCTCCACCACGATTTCCTTTTTCTTTCCTCCTATCGGTCTGCCCATACCGCGATCTCGATGTGTATGGGACGTACGAGGTTTTCCCGGAGTGTGGGAGCTTGCTCCGGGAGAGTCGAAGCGAGATTTCGAGTATTTCGCTCGACTTACTCCCCGCGCCGCCGAAGCCGTGCCCACTCGCAGGTTCGTTTCTGCGGCGGCGATGGGGCAGTAAAAGACAAGAAGAAGTGCTGATCCAAGCGCCGCGTCGCCGCCCGCGGTCGCGTGGCCGTGTCATCCTTGTTGGACCCTGGCGCTACCATTTCCGCTGACGGCGAACACGGCTCCGAGAGGCTTGCTGATTTAAACATCTATTTTCTTCTTTGGTCTTTGATGCGAGCCGACAAGGTGGTATCCATAATCTAAGCCCAGCTCCGAATCCGCTCGAGGAAGGAGAATCCATGAAGCTCTACATTGGAGCGGCTGTCCTGAGTTTTGCTCTCGTTTCCGTCACCTCGCAGTTTCCGGAAGCGCCTGCCGGCTTCGACAACAAGAGTAACGGCGTGGTGGATGATGTGATCCACCAGGCCGATCAAGTGAAATTCGACGAAGTTGAGGGATTAGCTGACGGGCTTGGACCGCTCTATAACGCCCAATCCTGCCGCGAATGTCATCAGAATCCAACATCGGGTGGTCCCAGCCAAATCACCGAATTGCGCGTCGGGCATTTGGGACCTGACGGACGTTTCCGCAATCCGGAAATTCCCATCGCTCATGGAGCGGAAACCATCACCGGCCGCTCTCTCGTGAATCTTCGCGCCATTTGTCCAAGCGGAGCATTCCCGAGCACAGAGATTCAAGAGCGGGTTCCCGACACCGAATCAATCCGCACCACGCGCATATCGCTCAATCTCTTGGGCGACGGCTTCATCGAAGCGGTCGCCGACCAAACTCTAATTGATCTTTCCCGCGACCAATGCAAGGCCTCGCACGGCAAGATCTGTGGCCAGGTGCTCTAAGTTCCCATTGTGGAGGCTCCGGGACACACCGGGGTTGGGCGGTTTGGTTGGAAAGATCAGCAGGCCAGCCTTCTGTCGTTTTCAGGCGATGCCTACCTCAATGAAATGGGAATCACCAATCGGCTCTTTCCGGACGAGGTGACCAATCTCTGCAACGCCGCTTCCGAACCCAATGACCGGCCCGGTCCGGACGGGCTCGCCGATATCGATCGCTTCGCTCGCTTTATGCGCGCGACAAAAGCTCCCGCGCGCGACGCGCAGCTTGCGGAGACTCCCCTGGTTAAGAAAGGCTCCGATCTTTTCGACAAGATTGGATGTGCCACCTGCCACGTTCGGACATTGACCACCGCGGCCGCTGGAACCAAGATCAACGGCGGCACATTCACCATCCCGGACGCGCTCGCGCGAATGACCTTTCATCCCTTCGGGGATTTCCTCCTGCATGATGTGGGAACTGGCGATGGGATTGTCATGGCCATGCAGGAACACTACGGGCGCAATATGTATCAGATTCAGTGGAAAAATCTCTCCGTCGAAGGTTTCGCGAGCACGCAAAACAAGGTGCGCACGGCGCCCTTGTGGGGAGTTCGCCTGCGTCCCCAATTGATGCACGACGGACAATCTGTAACTCTGCGCGACGCCATCTTGCGCCACCTTGGTGAAGCCAGCCATGTAACCGAGCGATTCAAAAAGCTGAAGCGCAACGATGAGGAAGCCCTAATCGTATTCCTACGTTCGTTGTAAACGGGAGTCGTACCGGGAGCCGGCGCCGGGTGCACTCTCGGAGGTCACTCTGAAGATCGGTCCCGATAAGTCGGCTTTCCGGGACCTGAAGCGCCAGCCATACGGCACAACTTCCCAAGTTTGTTCAGTCAGACTCACCCACCGCCGTCTCGCATTGGTACCGTCGTGGGACTCGCGATATACTTCCCGGATGCCCTTGAAGCGAAAAAGCGCACTGATGCACGGCACTACGGTCCTGTGCGTGCGCCGCGAGAACAAAGTAGTAATGGCCGGCGATGGCCAGGTAACTTTGGGCGAGAGCGTGATCAAGCAGACCGCGCGCAAGGTGCGCCGGCTGTTTGACGACAAAGTCCTGGCCGGATTTGCCGGCAGCACCGCCGATGCGCTGTCTCTCTTCGCGCGGTTCGAGGGCAAGCTCCAGGAGCACCACGGCAACCTGGCGCGCGCGGCGGTCGAGCTGGCCAAGGACTGGCGCACCGACCGTTCGCTGCGCCATCTCGACGCGCTGCTGATCGTGGCCGACCCCAATTCCACGTTCCTGCTCTCCGGCACAGGAGACATCATCGAGCCTGACGACGGCATCTGCGCCATCGGCTCGGGCGGCTCGTTCGCGCTTTCCGCGGCGCGGGCGCTCTCCAAGCACACCAAACTTTCGGCCAAAGAGATCGCCCTGGAAGCCATGCGCATAGCCAGTGAGATTTGCATTTTCACCAACGACAATTTCAGCGTGGAAGAGCTATGACCGGGAAGAACGACAAAGAGCGCGTCCTCTATCTGCCCGGCGAAGTCGCTCCGCCCGAGGCTGCGCCTGTTCCTTCTTTCGACGAGCTGACCCCGCGCGAGATCGTCCTCGAGCTGGACAAATACATCATCGGTCAGAACCCGGCCAAGCGCGCCGTGGCTATCGCCCTGCGCAACCGCGTGCGGCGGCAGAAGCTTTCTCCCGACCTGGCGGAAGAAATCCTGCCGAAAAATATCCTGATGATCGGCCCCACCGGCGTGGGCAAGACGGAGATCGCGCGCCGGCTGGCGCGCCTGGCGGGCTGCCCGTTCGTCAAAGTGGAAGCGTCCAAGTACACCGAAGTCGGTTACGTCGGCCGCGACGTCGAATCCATGGTCCGCGACCTGGTCGAGAACTCCATCGACATGGTGCGCGAGGAAAAGCTCGACGAGGTGGCCGACCGCGCCGAGCAGGCCGCAGAAGAGCGCCTGCTCGACCTGCTGCTGCCCTCCGGCGCGCCTCCGCCTCCCACCGGCGATGCCATTGCCGAAGTCCAGCGCCAGGAGCAAATCACGCGCACGCGGGAAAAGCTGCGCGCGCAATTCCGCGACGCCAAGCTCGACCAGCGCATGGTCGAAGTGGAGGTGCGCGAGCGCTCCATGCCCGCTTTCGAGATCGTCTCCAGCCAGGGCGTCGAGGAAATGGACATCAACGTCCGCGACATGCTCTCCAACGTCTTTGGCCAGTCGAAGAAGAAGCGCAAGATGAGCGTGGCCGACGCCTACGAGTACCTGATCCAGGAAGAGGAAAACAGGCTGATCGACATGGACCAGGTGACGCGCGTGGCCGTCGAACGCGCCGAGCAGATGGGCATCATCTTTCTCGACGAGGTGGATAAGATCGCCGGGCGCGAGTCCGGCCACGGCCCGGACGTCTCGCGCGAGGGCGTGCAGCGCGACATCCTGCCCATCGTGGAAGGCACCACGGTGAACAGCCGCTACGGCATGATTCGCACCGACCACATCCTGTTCATCGCCGCCGGCGCGTTCCACGTTTCCAAGCCTTCCGACCTGATCCCCGAGCTGCAGGGGCGCTTCCCCATCCGCGTCGAGCTGACCTCGCTGAACGAACAGGATTTTGTCCGCATCCTCACCGAGCCCAAGAACGCCCTGCTCAAGCAGTACGCCGCCCTGCTCGACACCGAAAGCTTGAAGCTCACTTTTTCCGATGATGCCATCGCCAGCATTGCGCGTTTCGCCGCGCAGGTGAACTCGCAGACGGAAAACATCGGCGCGCGCCGCCTGCACACCATCCTCGAAAAGGTACTAGACGAGATTTCCTTCGAGGCGCCGGAGATGAAAAAGAAGCAGGTGAGGATAGACGCCGCTTACGTGGAAAAGCAGCTCGCCAACATCGTCAAGGACCAGGACCTGAGCCGCTACATGCTCTGAAGCATGAGACCTCCCGCAGCGAGCACCGCGCCGCAGTTCGTCCGCCTTTCCTTTTCTCTATTGTTCCCAGCGCTCCTGCTTTTTGCCGGATGCGGCGTGCCCGCCGATCCGGTGCCGCTGCGCGTGCCCGTGCCCCTGGCGGTCACCGACCTGGCTGCCCGTCAGGCCGCCGACGGCGCCGTGCTGACGTTTACGCCGCCGCGCAAGACCATGGACGGCGAACGCCTCGACAAATATCCCGACATCGAGATCTTCCGCGGCTACCTGCCGGCCGGCGCGAAGACGCGTCCCACGGCCGCAGCGCTGCAGTTGGTTTACACCATCCCGGGCGCGGCGGTGGACACTTACCTGGCGCAGAACCGCGTCGAGATCCCCGACCCGCTCAAGCCCCAGGACCTCGCTGCACACTCCGGCCAGCGGCTGTACTACGCGGTGCGCACGCGCCTCTCGCCGAAGCAGTCTTCGGCGGACTCCAATGTGGTCAGCCTGGTGCTCAATCCCGCGCCCGAGCGCATCGGCGACCTCCGTGCTACGGTCATCGAGGCAGGTGTGCAAATCGCCTGGACCAAGCCGGAGCGCACCACCGCCGGCGCGCCGCTGACCTCGCTCACCGGCTATCGCATCTATCGCGCTGAAGTCGAGCCCGGCGCCACCAACCCGGCAAAGGCGCGGCGGAAGAGCGCTGCGTCGCTTCTGGGCGTTTCGCCATCGGCAACGTACTTGGACGCGCAGGTGGAGTGGGGTCACAGCTACGTCTATTCCGTGCGCAGCGTGGCGCAATATGCCGACGATTCTGTGGAATCGCCCGACTCGGCGCCCGTCCAGGTCACTCCGCTCGATACTTTCCCGCCCGCGCCGCCGCGCGATCTGGTCGCCGTCGCCCGGGCAGCCAACGGCGCAGGGCCCGCGACCATCGAGCTTTCCTGGGCCATCAGCACCGAAGCCGACCTGGCGGGCTATACTGTCTATCGCACCGAGGCCGGCCAGGCTCGCCCGCAGAGGCTCAATCAGGAGTTGTTGCTTACGCCCACGTTTCGTGATATCTCCGTCGCAGTCGGGGCCCAGTACACCTACACTGTCACGGCGGTAGATCGAGCGGGCAATGAAAGTCCTCCCGGCGCCGCGGTGAGTGCGGTCATTCCGAAAAACGGATCTTGAGGAGAATAGAGAACCGACGATGAGTGGCCTCCGTCTTCCCGGTGCGGCGTGGCTGGCGTGGCTCAAGAATCGCCCGCTGCGCATCGGCCTCCTGTCAGGGTGTTACCTGACTGCGGTGATGGCCGGCGGCCTGCTGGCGGCCAACCGCATGCCGTACTTCGAAACTCTGGCCATGCTGCGCAACGCGGCCTGCGCGCTGCTTTTCTTTCTGTTTGCGATGCTGCCCATCTGCGCGTTTCTAGGCTCTCCGTGGCAGATGTTTGTCGCCAGCATCACCTCCTGGGCGACGTTCTCGCTGGCCTATGCTGCGGCTGGGCGTATTTTTGTCCACCTGCACACGCGGCTGGGAGTTACCTCCTTCCATGTGTTAATGCTCGGCGCGGCCAGCTATGCCGTGGTCGCGGTGGGCTGCTGGGTCATTCACATGATTCTGAACTTACTCAGTCCTCTGCCGCATCCTTCCCCCAAGCGCGCGGCGCATAACCACGAATGAAGCTTTGCCGCCTGCAGCCTCTCGCGCTGGGGCCGGTCACCTCCGGCCGCCGCGGTGCGGAATTTCATCCCGCGGCGCACTTCGCGGCTATCGAGGGCGACACCGCCTACGAGCTGGAGGGATGGCTTCCGCGCGCTCGCCGGCAGACCGGCCAGAGCTGGCCGCTGGCCGAAGTGCGGCTGCTTCCTCCTGTACTGCCCAGCAAGATTGTCTGCGTGGGACGCAATTATCGCGAGCACATCGCCGAGTTGAAACATCCCACTCCGGCCGAGCCGCTGATCTTCCTCAAGCCGCCGTCATCGCTGATTGGCCCGGAAGAGCCCATCCTGCTGCCGGGGATCTCCCAGCGCGTGGATTACGAAGGCGAGTTGGCGCTGGTGATCGCGCGGACGTGCTCGCGACTTGCAGATAACGAAAACATCGCTCCGTACCTGCTGGGCGCAACCTGTCTGAACGACGTCACCGCTCGCGACATCCAGAATGCCGACGTTCAGTTCACCCGCGCGAAGGGGTTCGACACTTTCTGCCCCCTGGGGCCGGTGGTCGAGACCGAGCTGGATTTGAGCGACGTCAGCGTGGAGACATTCGTGAACGGCGCGCGCCGCCAGTTCGGCCGCACCACGCAGATGATCTTTTCTCTTGATGTTATAATCCGCTGGATCTCGCGCATGATGACGCTGCTGCCCGGCGACGTCGTCGCCACCGGGACGCCGGCGGGCGTTGGGCCGCTCGCTGCCGGCGACGTGGTCGAAGTGGTGGTGGGCGGCGTGGGCACCCTGCGCAATCCGGTGGCTGCGCGCGAGGATTGAGCGGGCGAAACGGGGGGCACATGAAATTTTTTCTCGACACCGCAAACGTTGCGGAGATCCGCTCGGGTGCCGAGCTTGGCGTCGTAGACGGCGTCACCACGAATCCCACCCTGGTGGCCAAAGAAGGCAAACCGTTCCGCGAGCTGATCCTCGAAATCTGCGACCTGCTGCCCAAGGGCGTGGTCAACGCCGAAGTAGTTTCCACCGACACCGCCGGCATGCTGCGCGAAGGGCGCGAGCTGGCCTCCTGGCACCCCAACATCGTGGTGAAAATCCCCATGACCCGCGATGGCGTGCGCGCTCTCTACGTGCTGGCCGGCGAAGGCATCCGCGTCAACGTGACGTTGTGCTTTTCCGCGGCGCAGGCGCTGATTGTGGCCAAAGCGGGCGCGTATATCGTCAGCCCATTCGTCGGGCGGCTTGACGATATCGGTCAGGACGGCCTGGTTCTGCTGCGCGAGATTATGGAGATTTATACGGCCAATAAGTTTTCGACGCAGGTGCTGGCGGCGAGCCTGCGGCATCCCATCCACGTGATCGAAGCGGCCAAGATGGGCGCGCACATCGCCACCATGCCGTCCAAGGTGCTGGAGATGCTGTTCAAGCATCCGCTCACCGATCGCGGCCTCGAAGCATTTCTGAAAGACTGGGAGAAGGCGCGCCAGACGCTCGGAGAAATCACCGAGCCGGCTGGCGCCCGCGTGCGGCAGGGGCGTTGAGAATCGCGGGAATCTCGATCGAAGTGTGGCTGGTGGCGGCAGCGGGCGTGTTTGCCGCGGCCGGCATAGGTGTCTGGTTGTGGCGGCGGCGTCCCCGCGACCCGCAGGAGGTCGAGCGCATCAGGCGGGCCCACCTTAGCCGCGTGGGAAGGATCGGCGCAGCGGAAATCCTGGAGATCAACGAGGCTCCGGCAGAGGGAAATGGCTCCACCGCCCCACCGCCCAGAGGTATCTTGCGGGCGCGCGGCAATTCCCGCTCAGGAAAGATCGCTCCCAGCCCCGCTCGCTCCGTGGTTTTCTATTCCTATACCATTTCCGGCGTCACCTACGAGACCGCGCAGGACGTTACTGGCCTCGAAGAACGCGCCTGTCTGAAGCAGTTGATTGCCGGCCAGCCCGCCAGCGTGAAGTACGACCCAGCCAACCCGGTCAATTCCATCCTCGTCGCAGACGACTGGTCCGGATTGCACTAGTAGGGGCGGCCCGCCGCGGCCTTCTCGGGCCTTGCTTCCGGCTTCGCGGATGGGCGCGCCTGAGGTATCCTCTCCCGCACCGATGCTGCGCGTCCTGAAAGTAACCTTGGCCATGCTGGTGGGCGTGGTGCTGAATCTGGCGGCTGTACTCCTGCTGCTCGAGGCCACCTGGCGTATCGAGATGATGGAAAACGAGCCGCTGCGGGGCGCGGCCATCCTGGGGACACTCATCGCCGGTGTGGTGCTGCTGCTCGGTGGCGTCTATCTCTACACGCGCCTGGCGGTCCTGCTCTTCGGCAGGGAGACGCGCGCAGCTGTATGAGCCGCGCCGCGGGCCTGCGCTTGCTCACCGCCGCGGCCTGTGGCACGCTCGACGGTGTGAGGGCGGCGAAGACTCATCGCGGGTGAATCAGCAAAGAAGGAGCAGGGTATGACCAGCGCCGGCCCGGGGCCGCAAGTGGGACTCGACAACGTGGTCGCAGCGCGCACCCGCTTGAGCCACGTGGACGGCCTCGCCGGACAGCTCTTCATCGGCGGCTATGCGCTCGAGGAAATCGCCGGGCGGCTGACCTTCGAAGAAACTGCACTTCTGGTCTGGAAGGGAGGCTTGCCGGGCAAGCAGGAGCTGACGCAGGTTTCCGCGCAAATGGCCGAGCTGCGCGCGCTGCCCGCAAAAACGCTCGGGCTAGTCCGCGAGGCCGCCCAGGCGCCGCCAATTGACGCCCTGCGCATGGCCTGCGCCACGCTTTCGCTCGACGTCACGCGTCCCGACGACATCTCGCTCCAGGCCGACCTGGCCAATGCGCGGATGCTGACCGCGCGGCTGCCCACCATCGTCGCCGCGCACGCGCGTCTTTCCGCCGGCAAAGACCCCATCGCGCCGCGCAAGGACCTCTCTCACGCCGCGAACTTTCTTTACATGGTGCACGGGCGCGAACCCGACCCCATCGCTGCCAGCGCTCTGGACACTTACTGGGTGACGGTGATGGACCACGGCATGAACGCTTCGACCTTTACCGCGCGTGTCATCGCCAGCACGCGCTCGGACATGGTCAGCGCGGTTACCGGCGCCATCGGCGCGCTCAAAGGCCCGCTGCACGGCGGGGCGCCCGGCCCGGTGTTGGACATGCTCATGGACATCAAGACCGCTGACCGCGCCGAGGCCTGGCTGCGCAACGAGCTCAAGCAGGGCCATCGCATCATGGGCTTCGGCCACCGCGTCTACCGCGTGCGCGACCCACGTGCCGCCGTGCTCAGCCGCGTGGCCGAGGGGATGGGCGGCGCTCGCCTGGAGAATCGCCAGCTCTATGAGCTGGCGCGCGCCGTCGAAGGGATTGCCGTGCGCGTTCTGGAAGAGCACCGCCCGGGGCGCAACCTGCAGACCAATGTCGAGTTTTTCACTGCCCTGGTGCTGCAAGCGCTGGGCCTCGAGCCGCGCTGCTTCGTGGCCATGTTCGCTTGCGGCCGCGTGGCCGGCTGGTGCGCTCATGTGATCGAGCAGCACGCCGAAGACCACCTCATCCGTCCGCAGTCGGAATATACCGGACCGAAAGGGCTCAAGCTCGAGCGATGAAAAAAGTGCAAGACGCCGCTCCCGATCAAAAGCTCGAGCAGAAACTCGACCCGAAGGTCGCCGAGTTGCAGCGGCGCGAGGCCCTGGCCGAACAAGGTGGCGGAGCCGAGCGCCAACAACGCCAGCACAAGGACGGCAAATTGCTGGCGCGGGAGCGCATCGAGCTGCTCCTCGACGCGGGCAGTTTCGAGGAAGTCGACAAATACGTCACCCACCGCTGCACGGATTTTGGCATGGAGGAGCAGCGGCCCACCGGCGACGGGATCGTCACCGGCTACGGGCGCATCGACGGCCGGCTGGTTTATGTCTTCGCTCAGGACTTCACCGTGTTCGGCGGCTCGCTCTCCGAATCGAATGCCATGAAGATCTGCAAGGTCATGGACCACGCCATGCGCGCCGGCGCGCCGGTGATCGGCCTCAATGATTCCGGCGGCGCGCGCATCCAGGAAGGGGTGATGTCGCTGGCCGGTTACACGGAGATTTTTCTGCGCAACACGCTGGCGAGTGGCGTGGTGCCGCAGATCAGCGCGGTCATGGGCCCCTGCGCCGGCGGCGCGGTCTACTCGCCGGCCATCACCGACTTCATCTTCATGACCCGCGAACATTCCTACATGTTCGTCACCGGCCCGGATGTGATCAAGACGGTGACCCACGAGGACGTGAGCAAGGAAGAGCTGGGCGGGGCGATGACTCACAACGCCACCAGCGGCGTGGCCCACTTTGTCGCCCGCGACGATGCCGATTGTCTGGCGATGATCCGCGAGCTGATGAGCTTTTTGCCTTCGAACAATCTCGAGGACCCGCCGCGGCGCGCCTCGAACGATCCCGCTGACCGCGCCGACGCGGGACTGAATTCGCTGGTCCCCGCCGACTCCATGGTGCCTTACGACATCAAGGAAGTCATCCATGCGGTGGTGGACGACAACTATTTCTTCGAGGTGCACGAGCATTTCGCCCGCAATATCGTGGTGGGTTTTGCGCGGCTGGACGGCCGCCCGGTGGGCATCGTGGCCAACCAGCCCGCGGTGCTGGCGGGATGCCTGGACATCAATGCCTCGCTCAAGAGCGCGAGGTTCGTGCGTTTCTGCGACGCCTTCAACATCCCGCTGATCACCTTCGAGGACGTGCCCGGCTTTCTCCCCGGCACGCAGCAGGAATTTGGCGGCATCATCAAGCACGGCGCAAAGCTGCTTTACGCTTATGCCGAGGCGACCGTGCCGAAGCTGACCGTGATCACGCGCAAGTCGTATGGCGGGGCGTATTGCGTCATGGCCTCGAAGCACCTCCGTACCGATGCCAACTTTGCCTGGCCCACGGCGGAGATCGCGGTGATGGGACCCGAGGGGGCGGTCAACATTGTTTACAAGCGCGAACTGGACCGCACACCGCCCGAACAGCGCGAGGCGCTGCGCCAGCAGAAGATCGCCGAGTTCCGCGAACGCTTCGCCAGCCCGTACGTCGCCGCCGAGCGCGGCTTTATTGACGCCGTTATCGAGCCCGCCCTGACGCGCCCCAAGCTCATCACCGCACTGCGCGCCCTCGAAAACAAGCGCGAGACCATCCCCAAGAAGAAGCACGGCAATATTCCGCTCTAGGAGTTGGATCTCCCTGTGATGGAAGATAGGTTCACAGCCGTCATCGAAAAACGTGGCCGCTGGTATGTTGCTTACGTTAAGGAAATCCCCGGCGTAAACACGCAGGGCAAGACCCTAAGCGAGGCGCGGCGCAACCTCCGCGAGGCTCTTCGCGTCATTCTGGAAGTCAATCGCCGCCTGGCCAAACGCGCTTGACCAGCCCTACCTTTTCCAAGGAACCTGGATTACGATAGAAGCGCTCTTGGACATCATCTACCGGATGAAAAGAGGACGAGAATGCAGACTGCTACGCCGCTGAATCTGGTTGAAGCCCTGGACGCAAAGATTGCTGAATTCCACCTGCTGAAAAGCCCGTTTTATCAGGCCTGGACAGCGGGCACGCTGACGCGTGAATCGCTGGCGCTCTACGCCGAGCAGTATTACCAACACGTCCGGGCATTTCCGGAATATTTGCAGACGCTCGCCGAGCGCGCTGACGCCAGCCTGCGCCCGCTGGTGCAGGAGAACCTTGACGAGGAGCTGGACGCGGCAAACCCGCATCCCAAACTTTGGCGCGATTTCGCCGCCGCTGTCGGCGCTGATGGAACAGCGCTCGATTCCGCAAAGCCTTTGCCGCAGGTTGCCGCGCTCGTAGATTCCTATCGCGACATCTGCTCACGAGGAACGCCGGCCGAAGCTGTCGCGGCGCTTTATGCCTACGAGGCCCAGGTCCCGGAAATCGCCGGGAAGAAGATGGAGGGCCTTCGCCGGCATTACGGCATCACTGACGCCGCGGCGCTGCGCTATTTTGCCGTGCATGAAGAAGCCGATGTCCGTCACCGCGCCGCCTGGCGCGAGTGGCTCACGCAGCAGACGGAAGCCGACCAGCAGCAAGTGCTTGCCGCCGCGGAGCGTGGACTAAGAGCGCTGTGGGGCGCGCTGGAAGCGGTGTACTCGGGTCCCTGCGCGAACTGAGTAGTCTTTTACCGCCCAGATTGCTGGTCAACTCGATCGTCAATCTAGGCAGCCCGGGCGAGCACCCGGGAGTTCGCTACTTCAGCAGAAATTCCTTCATGAACAGGATGGTCGAGTAGAACTGGAAGTCCTGGTTCTGCTTTTTCTGGAAACCGTGGCCCTCGTTCTTGGCCAGCAGGAACCACACCGGCGTCCCGTTCTTCCGCAGAACGCTGACGATGTGTTCGGCTTCGCTCACCGGCACGCGCGGGTCGTTCTTGCCATGGATGACGAAGAGCGGCTTGCGGATTTTATCCGCGTTGTTGATGGGGGCGATCTTCTCGAGGAAGGCGCGCATCTTGGGGTCGCGCTCGTCGCCGTACTCGACGCGGCGCAGGTCGCGCCGATAACCGGATGTGTGCTCGAGGAAGCTCACCAGGTTGGCGATGCCTACGATGTCCACGGCGCAGCGGATGCGGTCGCTGTAAAACGTGGCCACGGCCAGGGTCATGTGCCCGCCATAGCTTCCACCGATGATCATGATGCGCTCGGAGTCCAGATCCGGCTGTGTCTTGATCCAGTCGAGCAGCGCCCCGATGTCATTGTAAGAGCCCTCGCGCAGAAAGCCGTTATCGAGAGCGACGAACGTTTTTCCATAGCCCGTCGATCCGCGCACGTTCGGCTCGATCAGCGCCACACCCAACTCGTTTACGATGTAGTTCCAGCGGCCCTGGAAATCCGGACGGGTCTGCCCTTCCGGCCCGCCATGGATGGAAATTACCACCGGGCGCTTGCCGGTGAAGCGCTGCGGAGGGTGGTAGAGGTATCCGGATATCGACAAGCCGTCAAAGCTCTTCCAGTGGACCAGTTCCGGTTCGGCAAACGTGCTGGTGTTCAGGCCTCCAGTCTCGCTGGAGGTCCAGCGCTGGATGACTCCGGTTGTGACGTCGAGGGAAAAAACGTCGGTAGTGGAGTGCGCGGAGTTCAGGTTGAAGGCAAGGTCCTGCCCGTTCCTGTTCCAGCGCAAGCCGGTGATGACGCCGCGCTCGAGCTTAAGCACGGGCAGAATCTGTTTGGTGGCGGTGTCGACGAAGCGCAGGACGCTGGCGCCGTCTTCATCAGTGCTGAAGGCCAGCGCCTTCCCATCGTAGGAGAGGGCCAATCCTTCGACGTCCCAGTGGATCGCATCGGTGAGGAAGGTGTACTCCCCCTTGGCCAGGTCCAGGTAAGCCAGGCGCTGGAATTCAGAGTCCCGGTCGGTGGTCAGATAGATACCTTTTCCGTCTTTGCTGAAGACGGCGTGATCATAGGCAATTTTTTCCTTGCCGCCCTTCGGCGTGAGCAGAGTCTTCTCTCCCGTTGCCGCATCGAAGAGCCATAGATACGTCTCGTTCACGGAAATTTCCTCGCGGGCCAGGATTTTCCGGTCATCCGGTGACCAGTCGAGCGGCTCCCATCCCCCGCCGGAGAGTTGCGTCAGAATGTGGTCGCCCCCCGGCGCCGCGGGATCGATCACATAGAGGTCCACGTCATCGCCGGTGCGACGCGTCGAACCGTAGACGTAGCGGTTGCCCGCGTTGGACCACCGTCCGGGCAGGTTGCGCGACTTTCCGTCGGTCAGCAGGGTGACGCGGCCGGTGTCCAGGTCGTAGCGGTAGAGTTGAAAGAATTCCGCGCCGCCAACATCCGCGCTCAGCACCATGTAGTTGCCCTGGGTCGGCTGATACGACGCCGAGACAACGCGGTCTTTGAAAAAAGTCAGTTGCGTCCGCGCGCCACCCGGTGATTTGACCAGGTGGATCTGGAAGGTGTCGGCGAAGCGCGTGCGGATCAGCATCTCGCGCCGCGTGGGATGCCAGCTCTCGACCACGGCGGACCGGAACTCGCTGTAGCGCCCCACCTCTTCGGCGATGGACGCGGGGACCGGCGGTATTCCTTCGGCAGTCAGATTCTCGTTGGGCGCGACGACAGACTGCTGCGCTCGCCCGGGAAACGGTGCGAGCAGGACGATGCTAAGAAACAATATGCGCAGTTTCAAGGCCACAACCTCCAGACTGCCGCCGAGTCTATGAAGCCGAGCGGTGGCTGTCAATCACCGCAGCGGGCAAGCTGCCGGCGCGACACGCGGCCCGATCCTCGCTGCTGCATGAGCGAGCCAAAGGATGTGTTAGTATTTCCGCGTCGTCGCCTCAGAATTCGTTATGTTCCGAAAAATCCTCATCGCCAATCGCGGGGAGGTCGCCATCCGCGTCCTCCGCGCCTGCCGCGAGATGGGCATCGGCGCCGTAGCTGTCTTTAGCGACGCGGACCGCGCCTCGCTTCACGTGCGTTTGGCCGAGGAAGCCTACAGAATCGGACCGGCGCCCTCGCGGGAAAGCTACCTGCGCATCGACCGTCTGATGGACGTTGCTCGCCGCGCACACTGCGACGCCCTGCACCCCGGCTACGGCTTTCTCGCTGAGAATCCGGCCCTGGCGCGAGCCTGCGGGGAAAACGGCATCACTTTCATCGGTCCATCGCCGGACGCCATGGAGCAGATGGGCTCAAAGACCAGCGCGCGTCAACTGGCCCGCGCGGCCGGGGTGCCGACGGTTCCTGGCGCGCTCGAACCCATCGAAACGCCGGGCGCCGCGCTGCCTATCGCCCGCGAAGCCGGCTTCCCCATCGTGCTGAAAGCAGTCTCCGGCGGGGGCGGCAAGGGCATGCGGCGCGTCGAGCGCGAGGAGGATCTGGCTGCGGCCTGGCGCGATGCGGCGTCGGAGGCGATGAATGCCTTCGGAGACGCCCGGCTATACCTCGAAAAGTATTTGGATGGGCCGCGGCACATCGAGATTCAGATATTCGGCGACCATCACGGAAATGTGGTCTATCTCGGCGAACGGGAATGCTCGGTGCAGCGCCGCCATCAGAAAGTCATCGAGGAGGCGCCCTCGCCGGTGGTGGATGCCGGCTTGCGCCGCGCCATGGGAGAAGCCGCAGTGCGCCTGGCGCGCGCCGGCGGGTACGTCA
This sequence comes from Terriglobia bacterium, assembly GCA_041485165.1. GTDB lineage: Bacteria > Acidobacteriota > Terriglobia > Acidiferrales > UBA7541 > JAAFGT01. Next base: position 16,326 of record JBGPJC010000013.1, read on the forward strand.
ACGCCGGCACCGTCGAGTTCCTGGTGGAGAAGGACAAACATTTCTACTTTCTCGAAATGAACACGCGGCTCCAGGTCGAGCATCCGGTCACGGAAATGGTTACCGGCCTGGACGTGGTAAAGCTGCAAATTCAGGTGGCCGCGGGCGAGCCGCTGCCGTTTGCGCAGCAGGACATCACCCTGCACGGCCACGCCATCGAATGCCGCATCTACGCCGAGGATCCCGACAACGACTTCTTCCCTTCGCCTGGCAGGATTGTTGCCCGGCGAGTCCCCTCCGGCCCGGGCATCCGCCTCGATGACGGCGTTTATCCCGGCTGGACCGTGCCCATCGACTACGATCCCATGCTCGGCAAGCTGATCGCCTGGGGCCGCGACCGTGCGGAAGCCCTGGCGCGGATGCGCCGCGCCCTCGAAGAGTATTACGTCAGCGGGATCCACACCAACCTGCGGCTGTTCCGCCGCATCCTCGACGAACCCGCCTTCCAGCGTGGCGAGATTCACACCCGCTGGCTCGATGAGATGTTACGGACCGCACCGGCTGCCACGCCTCCCGGGGGAGCGGACTCCGCCGCCCTCGAAGATGCCGCGGTGATCGCTGCGGTGCTTTGGCATCTCTCTGCAAACGGCGCTGCACCGGCCGCTGGGCCCGCTGAATCGCCGTGGAAGCGCGCCACGCGCGAGGAGCTTCTCGACCGCGCCCCGCGCCGCTAGGAGAACGACGTGCCCCATGAAAACAACAAGGCACTGATCCGGCGCTATTACGACGAGATGTGGAATCGCTGGGATTTCCGCCTGATTGATACGCTGATCGCTCCAGAGATAGATTTCCGGGGCTCACTCGCGGTTGTCGTCCACGGGCGCGACGGCTTCCGCAACTACATGGACTTGGTGCGCGCGGCGTTTCCCGACTTCCACAACACGATCGAAGAGCTGATCGCCGAGGACCATTCCGTGGTGGCGCGTCTTACCTACCGGGCCACGCACCGTGGCGAACTCTTCGGAATCCCGGCCACGGGGAAAGCGATTGTGTATGCGGGGGTGGCTATCTTTCGAGTGCGCAAGGAACAGGTGGCCGAGGGCTGGGTGCTGGGCGACACGCTTGGCTTGATGCGCCAACTCGGCGTGGTGCCCGGTCCGGGTAGCGCTTGACCTGAATTTCATTCGCAGGACACAAGCCAACATCGCTTGATGCAGCTCAGAATCAAAATCGATGGAAAGACACGCCAGGTCGAGGCGGCCCGCGAGGGCAGCCGCCTGCTCTGCCGCTGGGAGAGCCGCGCGGTGGAAGCGGACGCCATCGAGGTAGCCCCGGGAGTTTATTCACTTCTGATCGCCGGCCGGTCATTCGAAGTGCGCGTAGAGCCCGAACCCGGCGCGGCTGGCTTGCGGATTCATGCCGGCGACAAGCAGTTCCAGGCCGAGGTGGTGGATCCCCGCCAATGGAGAGGCCGGCGCGGCGGCTTACTCGAGGCGGAAGGCCGCCAACAGGTCCTTGCCCCCATGCCGGGGAAAATTGTGCGCGTGCTGGTCAAGCCGGGAGACTCCGTGCGCGCGGGCCAGGGAATAGTGGTGATCGAGGCGATGAAGATGCAGAACGAGATCCGCTCGCCCAGAACCGGCACGGTCGAGCGGCTGCTGGTCAGCGAAGGGAAGGCGGTCAACGCCGGGGAAGTGCTCGCCGTAGTGGGATGAATCTCCGGGAGCTGTAGCGCTGGCCCGCCATCAAGGTAGGCGGGCCAGCACCATTCTGCCTGGAAAGCAGAGCTATTTCTTGGCTGGCGGATTTGCGGAGCCGGAGACTCGGCCGTGGGCCTCCAGCACTTGTCGCGCGAAATAATTTTCGACGCGGGACTCGTCGCGAGCCACGGCCAGATATGCGGCGCGCAAGAGTTGTTCCTTGCGGCTGCGCAGGGTTTCGCGGATGGTCTGCTGCACCTGCGGGTCGGTGAGCAGGCGCTGTCCGGCGCCTTCGCGGGCCAGCATCTTGAGGATGTGGTAGCTGCCATCGCGGGTCTTGATCACGTGGCTGACTTCGCCGGGGCGCATGGCCAGCACCGTCTTGCTCAGGTCGGGGTTGTCCTGCTTGGGGTTGCGCAGCGAAGATTCCGGGATCCAGCCTAGGTCGCCGCCGCTGGCCGCGTTGGCCGGGTCCTCCGAGTAGTCCATGGCCGCGTTTGAGAAATCGGCGCCGTTATTGATCTCCTTGAGCAGCGCGGAGGCCTTCTGCTGCGCCTGCGCATCGGTGATGGCGTCGCTGTTCTTGCGGTTGCGAATCTGTTTGTCCTTGACCGGGGTCACCAGGATCTGCGCCAGGTGGAGTTGCGGCTCGGCGATATTGAACTGGGCGCGGTTGGCGTTGTAGAAGTCGGCCACATCCTGGTCGGTGATGCTGATCTTGGAAATCACCTCGCGGTTGATCAGCTTCTGCACGGAAATCTGCCGGCGCAGGGCTTTTTTCTGGTCGTCCACGCTGACCCCGCGGTCCTTGAGCTGCTTCTGAAATTCTTCTTCGGTAAAGGGACTCTTCATCTCCGTGAATTTGTCCTCCACTTCACCGTCGCTGGCCTCCAGGCCCATCTTCTTGGCGCGCTCGTAAAGGATTTCGTTGCTGATCAGCTCGTCAATGATGTTCAGCTTGAGAAGCATGCCTTCTTCCTGGGAAGGTTCCTGCCCCTGTTGGCTGGCCAGGCCGCGATAATACTTATCCACCTCATCGCGGCGGATCTCGCGCCCGTTGACGCTGGCCCATACGTCCGCCGCTGGCGCTTCCTGTTTGCGGCAGGCTGCCGCGGAGGCGATGGTGAGGGCAAGCATGAGGGAGGTCAGGCGGCGTCGGGTCACAGTAGCTCCAGGCGGAAAGGAATGCTGGGTAAGCGGCAGCGTCAGGCGGCCTTCTTCACTTTGCCGGCGCGCAGGCAGACCGTGCAGACGCGCAGGTGCTTGCGCGCGCCGGACACCACTGCGCGGACGCGCCGCAGGTTCACATTCCAGCGGCGACGGCGCGTGTTGTTGGCGTGGCTGACTACGTTTCCGTACTGCGGGCCCTTGCCGCAGATTTCACATCGTTGGGCCATAGCCGCTCCTGCTGAAATTTCGAGTGAAAGGCGAACAAACATCGTAGCAGAGAGGCCGCGCGCCTGAAAGCGATTTCTGGCCGCGGGCGGGGTCCTGCCTGGCCCCCTAAGTTGGCGGGGAGGTTGGTAAATTTTGACCAGTCGGTCCCCGGTTCCCGTGCGCCGGGCGAGGCTTGGGGAACGCGTAGGTAACGCAATCTATCCGGACAGAGCAGGTTGTTCTCTCCAAACGGTTTGGCTACTCAGTTCCGTAACGGTACCAAGACTCGCCGCGGAAATTCCCAAAGTGAAACAGTTGATTAGAGCACCTCATTTTGGGAGAGGAGAGGTGTCGTTTTGGGCCGCTTTTGCTTGACTTATCCTCACCCCCATCCCTAAACTCATTCGGGGAATTCCATCTGTTGTCTCTAGTGAATACTGAGGGGTCTTGGGCAAGTTGATCCACGTGGTTTTGGCACGTCCCGACCAAGGGGGAGCTAATTCCCGGAAGTATTGGATCCGGATCATTCTCCTTGGGCTTCTTCTCCCCTGTTTTGTCTCTGCGCAACAGTCGCCACCGCCTCCGGCCCCGGTCATCTCCCCACCCAGCGCGGGCTGGGATTCGGTGGGTGAATACGTCATCGGGCCGCGGGACCTGCTCTCCATCTCCATTCTGGAATCCAGCGAGCTGTCGCGCGAGGTGCGCGTAGCGGGAGACGGCACGATTGGATTGCCGCTTCTGGCGGAGCGCGTCCACGTGCTGGGGTTGACGCTGAGCCAGGCCGAAGCGTTGCTGAAGCAAAAATATCAAGAGGGCGGGATCCTCAACGATCCCAATATCACCGTCAGCTTGAAAGAGCTGCAGAGCAAACCCGTGACCGTCTCCGGGTCGGTGAAGAATCCTGGAGTTTTCCAGGTTTCCGGACAGATGCACTTGCTGCGCATCCTGAGTTTGGCGGGCGGGCTCAGCGACGATGCCGGCGGCACGATTCAGGTCATGCGCGGGGAAGACAGTTCCAAACCGGTGATTGATCTGGTGCGGGTCGAGGATCTGCTGTCCGGGAAGCCAGAAGCGAACGGGATGGTGCATGGGGGCGACACGATTAATATCCCCTCGGCCGGTGCGGTTTACGTAATCGGCGCTGTCAACCTGCCGGGGCGCCACGTGCTGCGCGGAGATTTGCAGGATTCCACGGTGCTCAACGTCCTTGCGCTGGCCCAGGATTTGAAGCGTTTCGCCAAGCCGGACAAAGCGGTTTTGCTGCGAAAAACGGGTCGCAACGGCGAGGTGCAACAAATCCCGGTGGATATCAGCAAGATCCTGAAGCATCAGATGGCCGACGTGGTCGTGAAGCCCAACGACGTGCTGTTTATCCCCGAGAGCTCGGGCAAGCGCGCCATGGCGCGGGGATTTGAAACGGCCATGCAGATCGCCACCGGAGCGGTTCTGCTGGGCCGCTAGCGGCGAGCATTGCGGTAAGTGGGTGGGGCGGGCCACGGCCCGCAGGGAGGAGTTGCCCCGGATGGAGTCCAACGGACCCAACGGCTCGAACGGCGCGCCACTTGGCGGGCCAAACGGGTCAAATGAATCGGCCATCGAGCGGCGCACAACGCCGGTCACGCTGCTGGCCGAGCCTGGCCGCAACCGGCTGGATCGAGCGGCGGCCGTCGACCCCATGTCCAGTGCTCTCCCCCTGCGCGAATACCTGCGCATCCTGCACAAGCACCGCTGGATGATCCTTACTGTTGTGGCGGTGATGGTGACAGTCGTCACCATCGTTACTTTCCGTTCCCAGCCGGTCTATGAGGCCAGCGCGCGCCTGGAGATTAACGGCGAGACCCCCGACCTGGCCAACCTGCGCGAGCTGTTCATGCAGATGCCCACCAGTGAGGAGTTCCTGCAGACCCAGGTGCGCATCGTGCAGAGCGACGACTTGGCCATCCAGACCGTCCGCGCGCTGCGCATGTATGAAAGGCCGGAGTTCGCGGTGCGCGCGCCTAGTGTCCCGGCCAGCACGCCGTTCACATCCGCTGAAGAAGTGCGGCTGATCGGTGCCTTCCGTGCCGGGCTGAGCGTGCAGGCCATCCGCTCCAGCCGCCTGGTGGACGTGCGCTTCGAGAGCAACGACCCGAAAATGGCGGCCGACGCGGTGAACACCCTGGCCGACCTCTACGTGGAAAACAATTTCCGCAAGAAGTACGAGTCGGCGATGCAGGCCTCGGAGTGGATGGGCGGGCAGCTCCGCGAGCTGAAGACCCGAATGGAGCAGACCCACGAGGCGCTAATCAAGTACGAGCGGGAGAACCAGATGTTCGCGGTCAGCGAGGGGCAAAACGTCACCCTCACCAAGCTCGGCGAAATCAACCACGAGCTCACCCAGGCCGAGTCGGAGCGCTTCTCCAAGGAATCGCAATGGCAACTGGTGCAGTCACGGCGCCTGGACGACCTGCCGGCGGTGGCGCAGAGCTCGCTGATCCAGGAACTGCAGCGGCGACTTTCACAGCTCAGCGCCGAACTGGTTGACAACCGCGCTACTTTTGGCCCCAAGCACCCCAAAGTCGTCCGCCTGGAGCGCGAGATCCAGGAAATCAAATCGCAGATGGAGCACGAGAAACAGCAGGTGGCCAATCGCATTGAGAGCGAATACCAGGTGGCCATGAAACGCGAACATCTTCTGCGCACCGCACTGGACAAGCAGAAGGCGGAAGCCAACCTACTGAACTCGAAGTTAGTTGAGTACAGCCTGCTCAAGCGCGAATACGAGACCAACCAGCAACTTTATGAAGGACTGCTCGGGCGCCTGAAAGAGGCGGGGATCTCCTCGGGACTGCGCTCCAGCAACATCCACGTGGTGGACCGCGCGCGGCCGCCGCTCTCTCCCGTCCGCCCGCGCAAGATGCTGAATATCCTCACCAGCCTGCTGGTGGGACTGGTGGTCGGCGCGGTCCTGGCGCTGTTCAACGAATACCTGGACAACTCAGTGAAGGTGCCTGAGGAGGTCGAGCAACTGGTCAACCTGCCGGTGTTGGGGATCATTCCTGGAGTGGCCAGCGTCAGCGCCGGCGCTGGCGGGACGCGTCACGCGCTGGCCGGGATCACTTCGAGTTCGCAACATTCCAACGAACTGACCACGGTGGCCCAGCCGCATTCGGTGGTTTCGGAAGCCTACCGGGCGCTGCGGACTTCGATCCTGCTCTCCTCCTCTGGCCAGCCGCCGCAGACCATACTGGTGTCGAGCGGTCAGCCGCGCGAGGGCAAGACGACCACCGCGCTCAACCTGGCCATCACTTTGGCCCAGCGCGGGGATCGCGTGGTGTTGATGGATACCGACCTGCGCCGGCCCCGTATTCACCGCGCCTTCCAGCTTCCCAACGATCGCGGCCTCAGCTCGTTCCTTTCCGGGACGCTGCCGGTGGACGAGCTGCCGCGGGCCATCCGCCAGATCCCCAATCTTTTCGTCATCCCCTCGGGGCCGACTCCTCCCAACCCGGCCGAACTGCTCTCCTGCCAGCCGCTGGAAGGATTATTTTCCGAGCTGCGCCGCCAGTTCGATTTCATCATCATGGATTCGCCGCCGGCCATCACCGTGGCCGACAGCATGATCCTGGCTGCGCACGCCGACGGCGTGATGCTGGTAGTGCATGGCGGCGTGACCACGCGCGAGACGCTGAAGCACACTACCAAGCTGATGAACAGCGTCAACGCGCGGATCATCGGTGTGGTGCTCAACAACGTGGACATCCGCTCGGTGGACTACAAGTACTACTACACGAACTACTACGGCGACTACTACCGCCACATGCTCGAAGGCTACAGCTACGGCTACTCGCCGGAGGAGCAGAGCGCGCGAAAGGGCGTCGGCGCCAAGGTCAAGTGAGGTTCCGGCTGCGGTGTGCCGGAGGGCAAATGACGGCCCTGCCACGGCGCGTGCCGCGCCCCGCCCGCCGGCATTCCGAGAAGAGATGATGGATTTCCTGCTCGACACTCTGCCCCGCAAACTGATGGTGGCCACGGCCGCCGCTGCCGCCGCTGCCGGCATCTTTCTTCTCCTCGCGCGCCAGTTTCAGGTGGAGCGCCTCTCCAGCGAAGGCACAGCCGAAAGCCTCGGACGGGCCATCGCTCTGCAGCCGGAGAACGCGGAATTGCATAACCGCCTGGGCCGGATGCTGCTGTTCTCCGCGGCCGGTGATCCGGCTCGTTCCGCCATGGAGTTGGAACGCGCCGCCGCGCTTGATCCGCGATCGGGGCGCTTCTGGGTGGATGTTTCCATGGCCCGCGAAATGACCGGAGACATGCCCGGAGCACAAAAGGCGTTGGAGCGGGCGCGCGCCGCCGAGCCCCACACGCCGTTCTTTCTCTGGCAGCAGATGAACTTTGCGCTGCGTTCCGGGGCAAATCAGCAGGCCATCGACATGGGCCGCGAGCTGCTTGCACAGGCCCCCGAGTACACGCTGCGTGCTCTGCCGCTGCTGGCGCAAGTGGCCGACATGCGCGCCCTGGTAGAAACAGTTGTGCCGCAAGTCCCAACCGCACTGGCGGCAACAATCGAATTTCTCTGCAACATAGACCAGGCTGGAGCCGCTCAGCCGGCCTGGGAGCGCCTGGTGGCGATGGGAGATCCGCCTCCGTCCAACGTCTTACGCCGGTACGTGGACACACTCCTGAACAAAGGAGCTTTGGCCCCGGCCAGGAAGGCCTGGACAGAATCGATCCGCCGCGGCTGGGTTGACGGCGACGCCGAGGCCCTCTCCGAGCCGCTTTACAACGCCGATTTTCGCCGCCCGTTGCTCAATTTCGGTTTTGACTGGCGGGTCCTGCCCCACCCGGAGGCCTCCGCGTGGATCGAAGCGCGCGGGCCCCAGCCCGGCCAGCAGTCGCTCTGCGTGCAGTTCGCCGACGGCGCGCGCGCTGAGTACGGCCACTTGATGCACCTGATTCCCGTGCAGCCGGACACGGTTTATTCGTTGCACGGCGAGTTGAAGACCAACCGGCTGGTTTCGCGCTCTGGCGCGTATCTGGAAGCGGCGGAACTGCGGCCGATGCCGCACGCCGGAATCACCACCCTGCCGCTGATGGGCTCGAGCAGTTGGGAAGAATTCTCCCTCCGGCTGACCACCAGCCCGGAAGCCCAGTTGGTGCGCCTCACCCTGAATCGTCCCGCGCCGATCGCCTCCGAACCGCCGGCCTCAGGTTTAGTTTGCCTGGCAAACCTGGAATGGAAGGCGCTGGGCCCGGCGTCACTGCTGAATGTTGAGAGGACTGGACGATGAACGTCCTGGTCAGCCATCCCACCTTGGTGCGCGAGCAGGAAACGCCGCTCGCCGCGAGCAGCACCGGCCGCTTTCTGGCCGCGGGACTCGGTGTGGTGATGGTTGCGGCGCCGCTGGGATTTGGCGCGACTTCCACCATCGGTTGGCTCTTGCTGGCCGCTGCTTCTTTTGTCCTGCTGTTGTTCTGGCTGGCCGGACGGATTCATGAGGGGCGGATCTTGCTCTCCTCCCATCCACTCGGCCTGCCGCTGGCATTGCTCTTGGCTTTCACCGCCGTCCACTGGGCGGCAAGGATTTCTGTCACCCCCCTGGCCACAGAAATGGAATGGCTGCGCTGGCTGGCGTACGGCGCGCTGGCCGTCGTCGCCGCCGGGTGCATCGAGACACCGGAACGCCTGAAGCAATTCGCCGCAGCGCTGGCCGTGGCCGGATTCTTGATCGCCACCCTGGGTATCGCGCAATACCTGACTGCAGGCGGAAAAATCTACTGGGTGATCTCGCTGGAATACGGCGGGCGTATGTTCGGGCCTTACGTAAACCGCAACCATTTCGCCGGGCTGATGGAGCTGTGGTGCCCGCTGGCGCTGGGTCTGGCTTTTCTGCCGCAAGCCTCGCTGCCGCGCCGCTGGCTGTGGAGCGCGATGGCGCTGGTGATGGGCGCGGCAGTAGTGCTCTCGGGATCCCGCGGAGGAGCTCTCTCGCTCGCCGCGGGAATGGTGACCTTTGCGCTGCTCCTGACAGCGCAACGCGGCGGGCGCCGCGCCGTCATTGGCTTACTGGTAGCCATGCTGGTGGTGGGAGCGAGTGTGCTGGCTCTGGAACAGGGAGATGTGCTTGAGCGCTATAAGGCCGTGCTGAGCCCGCACCAGATTCATCAGGAGGATGCGGCGGCGCACCGGGTGGCGGCCTGGGCCGATACGTTTACCCTGTTTCGCCAGAACTGGCTGATCGGCAGCGGCCTGGACACTTTTGTCACTCTGTTCCCCGCGGTGCGGACTTTTTCCACCGACTTGATCTGGACCCACGCGCACAACGACTATCTGCAATTCCTGGCAGAGACGGGAATCATTGGCGGCGCGCTGGGAGTGTGGCTGCTCTTCGCCGGAGGCGTTGAGGCCTCGGAAAATTTGAAGCGAACCAGCGGTACTGCCACTGGCGCCATCCTGGCCGGATTGGCTGCGGGGTGCGTTGGTTTTCTGGCGCATGGCTGGCTGGACTTTAATTTCCACATCCCTGCCAATGCCGCGAATTTTGTGGTGCTCGCGGCGGTGCTGAGCAAGCGCGGCTGGGACGAGGCGTAAGAGTTTGTTTTTCTGTTAGTTGCATCGTTTTTGCGATGTAACTGAGAGGGCGGAGCTTTGTCCTTAGACATCAACCAGCCCAGGGAAACTGCGCACATCCTGCCGCTGCCGAGCAGGGTCAACGGCGCACCGTGGTACGCCATCTACACACGCTCGCGCCACGAAAAGCGCGTTGCCGAACAGCTCGAGCGCAAACAGATTGAAACCTTTCTGCCGCTGTGCAGCGAAGTGCATCGCTGGCAGGACCGCTACCAGAAAGTTGAAGTGCCACTTTTCCGCGGCTACGTCTTTGCGCAGTTCGACCACGACTCGCCCGCGCGGAGTTCCATACTGCGCAGCACCGGAGTGGTGAAAATCGTCGGCTTCGGCCAGGAGTACGCGGCCATCCCCGCCGAGCAGATCGTTTCTTTGCAGCGGTTGATGGATACGCGCGCGCATGTGCATCGCCATCGCTTCCTGCAGGTGGGACAGCGCGTGACCGTGGTCAGCGGCGCTTTGGCAGGCCTGGAAGGGATCCTGGTCAAAGTCAAAACACAAGACCGCCTGGTCATCGCCATCGAACCCATTCGCCAGGCCATTGCGGTCGAGGTTTCTGGCTACCAGGTGGTCCCACTTGGGTAGAGCATGGCGGATGAAGCAATGCGGCCGGAGATGACGACGGAACTCAAAGTGGCGAAAACCGAAGAGCTTGTTGCCACCCATCCGGAGAATGGCTCAGGCGCCGGCGATCGGCCGGGCTCGCTGCCTGCTGCGCTGGCGCGCGGGCCGGAAATCACTGTCATCGAGCCGCCGAGCGGATGGCTGCATTGGGATCTCGCTGAAATTGTCGCTTCTCGCGAACTGCTTTACTTCCTGGTGTGGCGTGACATCAAGGTGCGCTACAAGCAGACCGTCATCGGCGCGGGATGGGCGGTCATCCAGCCGTTGATGACCATGTTGGTCTTCACCCTGTTCTTCGGACGGCTGGCGAAGATTCCTTCCGGCGGCCTGCCGTATCCTATTTTCTTCTTCTGCGCGCTGCTGCCGTGGACCTATTTCGCCAACGCGCTCACCGGGGCCACAGGCAGCATGGTGGAAAACCAGCGCCTCATCACCAAGGTTTACTTCCCGCGGGTGCTGCTGCCGATGTCTTCGGTCATCTCCGGGCTGGTGGATTTTGCCATCGCCTTCGTTCTGCTGGTGGGGATGGCGATTTACTACCGCACTATCCCGGGCCTCGAGGTGCTGTTGGTCCCGGTGTTTCTGCTGCTGGCCATGGCCACGGCGTTTGGCGCCGGGCTGTGGCTGGCCGCGCTCAACGCGCTGTACCGTGACGTGCGCTATGTGGTGCCGTTCCTGGTGCAGTTCTGGATGTTTGCTTCCCCGGTGGCGTATCCCTCGAGCCTGGTCCCGGAGCGCTGGCGCTGGGTCTACGGGTTGAACCCCATGGCCGGCGTGATCGAAGGGTTTCGCTGGGCCATCACCGGCCAGAATCCGCCCAACGCCGCGCTGCTCGGCGTCTCCAGCCTTGCCGTGCTGGCGATTCTGCTGGGTGGAATGTTTTACTTCCGGCGGATCGAGAGCACCATCGCCGACGTGGTGTGAGGAAATGAGTACAGCAGCGATCAGCGTTGCAGGACTGGGCAAGCGCTACCGCGTGGGGGAGCGCGAGCGCTACGTGGCATTGCGCGACGTCCTGGCACGGTCGTTCACCGCGCCACTGCGCGCGCTGCGCCGCCGCACTGCTGCGAACGGAAACGGAGACGCATACATCTGGGCGCTGCGCGACGTGTCCTTTGACGTGCGCGAGGGCGAGACCATCGGCGTCATCGGACGCAACGGCGCGGGCAAATCCACATTACTCAAACTCCTGGCGCGCATCACTCGCCCCAGCGAAGGCCGCGCGCAGGTGTGCGGCCGCGTAGGCAGCCTGCTCGAGGTGGGCACCGGGTTTCACCCCGAGCTGACCGGCCGCGAAAATGTTTTCCTGAGCGGCGCCATTCTGGGCATGAAGAAAAAAGAAATCGAGCGCAAGTTCGATGAGATCGTCGCCTTCTCCGGCGTCGAACGGTTTCTTGACACCCCGCTCAAGCACTACAGCTCCGGGATGCAGTTGCGGCTGGCGTTTTCCGTCGCCGCGCACCTCGAACCGGAAGTCTTGCTGGTGGACGAAGTGCTCGCCGTCGGCGACATGGAGTTTCAGAAGAAGTGCCTGGGCAAAATGGAGGAAGTGACCCGCGGTGGACGCACCGTGCTTTTTGTCAGTCACAACATGGGCGCCGTGCGCCGCATCTGCGGCCGCGGGCTGTGGCTGGATGGCGGAACGCTGCGCCTGGCGGGCACGGCCAACGAGTGCGTGGACGCCTACTCGGCGAGCGTCGAGCAGCCCGACGCCGCACGTAAGGGCAGGATTGACCTGAGGACCCGAGAGGACCGTGGCGGCTCGGGCCACGTGCTGTTCACGGAGATGCGTCTGGTTGCCGACGACGGCAGCGAGCGCTCCTGCTTCGAATTCAACGAGCCGTTCACGATTGTTTTCGACATGGAGGCCCGCCAAACTGTTCGCTCCAGCTTTGTTGGTATCACCGTTCTGAGCGCCGATGGCACCAGTATTCTCGGGACGCACCACTGCGACTCCGCCGACGTGCGGGATTTTCGCGCCGGGACGACCTCGCGCATCCGCTGCCGGGTCGAGCCCAACCTTCTTCGGCCCGGCCGCTACGCGCTGCAGATCGGCATCCTCGATTACGCTTCCTGGGAATGCCATGACTGGATGTACTCGGCCGCCGAATTCGACATCGAGCACGGGACCGGGCGTTTCGGCCGCGCTCCCGACGCCCGCCCGGCCTACGTCCAACCAGTCTTCGAATGGAAATGGGAATGAACGCGCAGGCCGCTGAGTTCCACTGTTGGTATGCCGCCAGCCGCGAAGAAGCCCTTCGCAAGGGCGAATACCTGTGGGCCACTTATCATGGCTTCCTGCGCGACGCACCAGTCGTGGACCTGGGCTGCGGCGAAGGCGCGTTTCTGCTGCTGCTCAAGGAGAAGGGGCACAGCCGCCTGCTGGGCGTGGATTCCAGCGCCGAGCTGTGCCAGCGAGCGGAATCATTTGGCGTATCGGTCGAGCATGCCGACCTGCTCGAATTCCTGCGCGGGAAAAAGCTTGAGCCGGCGATCTATTTTTACCTGGATGTGATCGAGCACGCTCCCTTCGAGTTCAACCTGGAAGTCTTCCGCAGCCTGCCGGTGGGCAGCCGCCTGGTCATTCAGACGCCGAATACGAATTCGGTTCTCGGCCACCAGTTTTACATGCAGGTGCCCTCGCACGTTGCCCCGTACTCGCCCCGCGTCATCCACGAGATGCTGGATCGCTGCGGATACTCTCTGGTGGCGGAAGGGACGATGACCGGCAACCACCTCCCCACCTGGAAGAACAGACTGCGAGCGTACTTCATCCGAAAAGTCCTGGGCCTGGAGCCGGAAGTGCTCCACGGCGGCGGGAATTACTACGCGGTTGCCGACCGCGTGCGGGAGACCTGACCGGACACGGGCCATGCGAGTCTCTCTCTACGTCCCCTGCTACAACGCCGAAGCATTTCTGGCCGGGTGCCTGGAAAGCGTGCTGGCGCAGACACTGCCGCCGGACGAAATTCTGGTCGTTGACGACGGGTCGCAGGATTGCACGGCGATGATCGCCGCGCATTTTCCGGTGACTTACATCCGCCACGAGCACAACCGCGGGCTGGCCGCGGCGCGCAATACTGCCTTTCGCGCCGCGCGGAATGAGATTGTCGCCGCGCTCGATGCCGACTGCGTCCCGCAGCCCGACTGGCTCGAGCGCCTGGCGGCGCACTTTGCCGACCCCAAGATCGCCGCGGCAGGCGGCAAGCTGGTTGAGAAAGTGCAGGATTCCGTGGCCGACCGCTGGCGCGCCGTGCACATGCAGCAACACTGGGGTGAACAGCAGGTGCGCAACCCGTGCTTTATGGTCGGCAACAACATTGCTCTCCGGAAATCGGTGGTGGCCGAGGCCGGCTGGTACGACGAGCGGCTGCGGACCAACGGGGAAGACTCGAACATGTCCACGCGCATCGCCGCGCTGGGCTACGACACGCTCTACGAGCCCAGCGCGGTGGTCCACCACATGCGCCGGGACACCGTCGGCTCGGTTCTGGAAACCTTCTGGCGCTACCGCCGCGATTCCTACCACCCGGTCACCTGGCCGAAAATCTGGCGTAATTTTCGTTACCAGTATTTCGGCAGCGCGCTTTACGTGTTCCAGGAGGACTGGCGCGAGCGCCGCTTCAACCTGCTGTGGATCGATGCGCTGATGCTCATTCATTCGCCGTACTGCGATCTGCGGATGTTGCTGGCCGCCGCGCCAGCCGCGCCGCAAAAAACCCAATCGAGCGAGGTCTAGACTAGCATGCGCATTCTGATTACCGGTGGCAGCGGATTCGTGGGCGCGCAACTGGCCTTCTATCTGCAAGGCCGCGGGCACCACATCACCATCATGGACAACCTGGTGCGCCGCGGCAGCGAGCTGAACCTGCCGCTGTTCAAGCAGCAGGGCATCGAGTTTGTCCACGGCGACGTGCGCAGCCGGGAAGATTTCGCCAACATCGCCGGGGCAGTGGACGCGATCGTGGACGCCAGCGCGCAGCCCTCGCTGGTCTACGGCTACGCCAATCCGGTTTTTGACCTGACCAACAACACCTTCGGCCTGGTCAACGCGCTGGAATTCGCGCGCCACCGCGGCTGCCCGCTGATCTTCTGCAGCACCAACCGCGTCTATAGCGCCGACCGCGTCAACGAGCTGCCACGCCGCGAAAAAGCCACCCGCCTGGAGTGGGACGCCGAGGCCTTCGCTGCGCAGTTCGGCGAGCGCGGAATCGCCGGCTTCGATCCCGCGCACGGCATCTCCGAAGAGTTCAGCGTGGACGGCGGCCAGCACGGCATCTACGGCCTGAGCAAAATCATGGCCGACCTGGCCTGCCAGGAATACGCCGACGCCTTCGGCGTAAAGACGGTCATCAATCGCTTCGGCGTGCTCGCCGGCCAGGGACAGTTCGGCAAATCCGAGCAGGGATGGACGGCGTGGTGGGCCATTGCCTTCCACTTCGGATTGCCGCTGCGGCTGATCGGCTGGGGCGGCAAGCAGGTGCGCGACGTCCTGTTCATTGACGACGTCTGCCGCCTGATGGAGATGGAGATCGCCCAGGCCGACCGCCTCAGCGGGCAGGTCTTCAACATCGGCGGCGGGCCGGGGCAGACCATTTCGCTCCTTGAGGCCACCAACCTGATGCGCAAAAAATTCGGCCGCGATGTGCCGGTCACCATCGAACCCAACCCGCGCAAAGCGGATCTGAGCATCTATATCTCCGACGCACGAAAAGCCCAGCGCGTGCTCGGCTGGTCGCCGCGCGTGGGGATCGAGGAAGGCTTCGACAAAATCATCGCCTGGGTCCGCGAGAACGAGGACGGCCTGCGCTCGCTGTACTGCGATGCCGGCCAGGCTGTGACCGCGCGATGATGCAAATCCTTGGGTTTGCGCTGGAAGGTGGGAGTCGGAGGTTGAGGGTACCCCCCTCCCCCCTTTTTCGGAAGTATGCATTCTAAAGGACTTTAAGTCCTTTGCGCCGCATGTATGCATTCCAAAGGGCTTACGGGCGCATTTTTCGCAAGTATGCATTCTAAAGGGCTTACTTGGAAAAGGGGTTTCGGGGAGAAGGATGGAGGTAGCGAGGGCCATCGATATTCTTCCACAGTAATAGTACCATATTGGTAACGAAGAGTCAAGAGGAGTTTTGGGACAGCTGAGAGCAAGCAGCTCCGATCCGTTGACAGTGAACAAAGCAATCCAGATGCCCTCCGAAGCTGCGCTCCCGCCCGCGGGGGCGGGCACGAGAGCGTCTGTGCTGGTGAGGGCGCGCGGCGCAATGGTATTTGCCTGGCGGGCTCTCGGCGAGGCGCTGGGCACTTTTCGCGCAGCCCGCAGCGGAGAAAAGCTGGAACTGGCCCTGCTCCTGCTGCGCATGAAAGCGAAACACTTTCTGATCAAGCTCTCGCCGCGGTTCCAGTTCCGGCGGGAAAGGTTGTTCGGCCGGGCGATGGAATGTCACGATTACTACGATTTCCTTTGCACCTTCGAGATTCTGTACATCGCTCGGGATTACCGCTTCAACCCAAGCTCCAACCGGCCAGTGATTGTGGATTGTGGCAGCAACATCGGGCTCTCGGTCTTGTACTTCAAAAGAGAATTCCCGGAATGTAAGGTCACGGCTTTCGAGCCGGACCCGGCTACATTCGCACTTTTGCAACGAAATGTAGCAAGTAATGGAATGTCCGGGGTTGCTTTGCACAACCAGGCGGTTTGCGGCGCGCGAGGTGAATTCGATTTCTTCCACGACCCTGCTCACCCCGGCAGCGTGGTGATGAGCCTGCGTCCGGAATGCGGGCTGGGCCACAGGGAGAAGGTCGAGGGCGTGCTCCTCTCCGACTTCATCAACGAAGACGTGGATCTGCTGAAAGTCGACGTCGAAGGCGCCGAGCTGGACGTCGTCGAGGAACTCGTCCGGGCGGACAAACTGCGCCGGATTGACCAGATCATCGTTGAATACCATCCCGCGCTCTTCCCGGAAAGGGATGGCCTCTCCTGGCTGCAGGAGACTCTCGATCAGAATGGTTTCAAGTGGGAGGTCCGCAGCGGCACGCCGGTTCCGTACGGCGCTCCATTTGCGGGTCAGGTTACGCTGTACGCCACTCGGCGGCCCCGGCCAGCCGGAAAAGCCTAGAAGCATGCAGCCGCCCGCCAATGGACCATGCCTCACGAAATCAGTAAGGCGCCGCATCATTCCTGAATCGATATGAAGCTGGAGAAAATCGTCACGCTGGCCAACCGGGCCGTCCGGTTGCGATTCCTGGCAATGGAACGTTCTTTGCGCGCTACCGGCTGTGAACTGCCTTTGTTGGTGATTCCCTACGATCAAGATCGTTTTGAGCTCCCTCTGGGATCGAGTTGGTGGGAGAACCCTCCATTGTTTTCTTGGCTGGCGCAAAACAGGGCGATGAAAATGATGAGAAAATATCTCGCCATTACGGAGAATAACTATCAGTTCGTGGATTCGGATGTGATTTTCCTGCGGAATCCCGAGAGTGTGCTATCCGCGCACACGGGATTTGTAACATCATGCGGCCATTGGCGGACCCCGGAACACGCGTACACGTCAGCTTCACGCGCTTACATCTCGAAGAAGACCACTAATTGGCAGCGATTGACTTTTAATGCTGGTCAATTTGCATGTGACCGCAGCCTTTACTGTATCGATTCATTGAAATCCGCGCTAAGCGAACCTCATTGGGCAGACACTTGCCTGAGCCCGAAGTATACGGACCAGCCCGGGTTCAATCTTTTGGTTTGGCGCTCTGATGTGCCGATAACAAATCTGACGTTGCCGCCTACTAGCATGGAATCTACCTGGGCAGGTGACTACCCCGGCGAATACGAACAGTATTGGGCAGACCCCAATCGAAAGCCCTACCTGATTCACTGGGCGGGAATCAAGATGCATGAGCCTCGTCCGATTAACGATTTGTTTTTCGAGCACCTTTCCCCCGAAGAATTCAACACCTGGAATGATTCTGTCCAGCAGTCCACTCGGCTGAGAAGATCGGAAGCTCGCAGCTTCCGGCAATCTCTCCGTCGAATCAAACGTCTTTATTTAAATCTGAAACAGTCTTTTCGTACGGCGTGAGCGAAAAACCCTACCCGAGTCGAGGGAAATAATGGGAAACCCACGCGTCACGGCGCTGATCGACACATACAATCAGGGTCGCTTCATCGAAGAAGCGATTGAAAGTGTGCTGGCGCAGGGCTTGCCCCCCGACGAGATGGAAATCCTGGTCGTGGACGACGGCTCAACGGACGACACGCCGCAGCGTATCCGCAAATATGGGGACAGTATCCGCTACGTCAGAAAACCCAACGGCGGCCAGGCCTCGGCGTTGAACGTGGGCTTGGCCGAGTCGCGAGGCGAGATCATCGCCATGCTCGACGGCGACGATTTGTGGCGCGCGGGGAAAATCCGCCGCACGCTGGAGGAATTTGAACGCCATCCGGATGCCGGCATGGTCTATTACCCTTACCGGGTGTGGAACACGCAGAGTGACGAATACACCGATGACGACACGTTTTGTCCCATCACCGGATTCGTCCCCTCGCGCGTGACTGACGTGCTGCGCTACGGCAGCTTTGGCACCTCCTGCATAGCCCTGCGGCGGTCGGTGGCACAAAAAGTGTTTCCAATTCCTACGGTGCTCACGATCTATGCCGACACCTATCTTGTGCTGCTGATGATTTTCCTCGCGCCCGTCGCGGCTATTCCGGAGCACCTGACCATCTATCGTCTTCACACCGGGAACTTAACCGCCTTCCGCCAGGGTGACCGTGAACGCCTGCGCCAGCGCTGGCACTGTTATGAGCAAGGCGTGGCGGAGGCGCGCGCGTGGCTCCAGCGCAACGGCTACGACCTGAATCAGCCTGAGTCGACTGCGTATTTCCGCCGGCATCAACTCACCGCGGAGAATTTCCGCTTCCTCTCCGAAGGGGCCGGACGGCGGGAGCTTTACCGCCATTTGGAAGCCGAGATCGAGGTGTTTCGCCCTCTGTGGTCGGGGAGGTATCGCTTTTACCGGCACATGCTGGCCTGCGCCGCGCTCCTGCTGGGATACGAGCGCTTCGCGCGGTTGCAGGCCAAATACCGCGGCGCCGTTCCCGCCTTGCGTTTACGCGAATATGTTTTCCCGCACGCGGCCAGGGAGCGCAGCGCGGGGTCGGTGAGCGGGCGGTGAAGACCGTGGGCCAGGACTGGATCCCGCGGATGCAGCAGGAGTGGAACCAGCGGGCGAAGGACAATGCGCAATTTTTCATCTGTACGGACGTCGCCGAAGAGGAATTCCTTGCTTCAGGGCAGAATGACTACGACCTTCATGTGCGGCCCTTTTTGACCGCGGCTGGCTGGGATGTTCACGACAAAGTGGCGCTTGAAATCGGTTGCGGGATTGGCCGCATGACCCGGTGCTTCGCCGCTGAGTTCAGCCAAGTCATCGGCTTGGACATTTCCAGCGCCATGATCGAACGGGCCCAGCGTGCGGCTCCGTCCGGCGCGAAATTTCTGGTCGGCACGGGATGTGACCTGGCGGGGATCCCGGACCAGTCAGTGGACTTCGTATTTTCATACATCGTTTTCCAGCATATCCCGGACAAGGAAACGATTCTCCGCTACATCCAAGAGACCGGCCGGGTGCTGCGTCCGGGTGGGTATTTCCGTTTTCAACTGAACGGCCTCCCTCATCTCGCTCTCGGAGGTGTTCTTCTGGAAGGGTACATCTCCAGGAGCCCTCGCCTGCGCCGGATGGGATTGAGCTGGCTTCCCCTGATCCGCCGCCGCCGGTTGGACTCCTGGCTGGGTCATCCCGTATCGCTTGGCGAAGTTCGCAGGGCGTGCGCCCGGTCGGGGCTCAATCTTCTGCCGGTGAGTGGCCGTTGGACGGAAGACATGTGGATCAGCGGAAGTTTGAGCACAAAGGCTGCGGCCATTTGATTTCGAGGGAACCATTCCATGCGCCTTCCCGAAACTAGCGAATTGCGCACCGACGAGGCGCGCAACCTGCACGCCCACGATCTTGCGGAGTTTCACTGCCCGGCTCCGGGGACCGATTACAGCCGGATGTACATGGGCCGCATGCAGGCGCTTCTGCGCAAGGTGCGCGAGGCCGCGCCCTCCGGCCGCGTGCTCGACCTCGGCTGCGCGCAGGGGAACGCCGCGCTGCTGCTCGCGGAGGGAGGATACCAAGCCTGCGCTGTGGACCTGCGGCCGGCGTTTCTCCAATATGCGCGGCTCAAGTATGAGCGCGGCGCATTCCAGACGGTCGCTGCTTCCGGAGATCATTTGCCATTCGCACCAGCCCGTTTCGATTTGGCCATCTGGGGCGAGATGATCGAACACGTGGCATTTCCCGAACACTTTCTCAGCGAGATCGCGCGTGTGCTGCGGCCGGGAGGCCATCTCCTGCTCACCACGCCGAACGGAAGCCGATTGCACACGGGGTTGCCGACGTTTGCCGCCGCGGGCGACCGCCGCCGACTGGCCGCACGCCAGTTCCAGCCCGACTCGGATGGACATCTGTTTCTCTTCACCCGGGAGGAGCTGCGCGTCCTTTTGCAAGACGCCGGTTTCCGCGTGATCCAGCATGAGTTTAATGCTACGCCGTGGGTTACAGGCCGACTGGGGTTCCGACATATTCTCGGATGGATGCCGCTTCCCTGGAGGGCGGCGCTGGACCACTGGACGCTTCAGTGGCCGCGGCTGGCTTTGCCCCTTGCGGAAAGTCACCTTGTCCTGGCACAGCGAGCCCGACCAGAGACATAGCGACTTGCAAATGGAACAGGTTGAACTTGTGTGTAGACGAATTAATGGTGCTGGCGTGGAAGTCCTAGGAATCCTAGGATGAGCCGGATAGCACTGATCACGCAGCGGTTTCCGCCGGAAACGTGCGGCGTGGGTGATTACACGATGCGCCTGGCGGAGTTCCTGACAGGCCAGGGCGAGCAGGTCGCCGTGTTTACAGGCCACAGTGACGGGGCGCGCCCGTCAGGATTGCGCGTGGTTGAATTGTCGATGAGCGGCTGGCGCGACCTCCGCCCTCTGCTTCGCGCTATTGAAGCTGAACATCCCGACCGTGTACAGCTCGAGTATTCCGGCTACGGCTGGGGCCGCTGGGGATTCTCGTTCTGGCTGAATGCGTTTCTGTTCGCCCTGCGGCGGCGCGGCCTGCCGGTGGCGCTGGCGCTGCACGAAGTGCCCATCCGCATGCGCCAGCATCCCGTGCAGATTCCCATCGCGCTGCTCCAGTGGCTGCACACATTGCTGTTGGTAGCCGCTGCGGATCACGTCGCGGTGAACCTGCCGGAGCGCCTCCGCCTGCTGCGCCGGTTGTTTTTCTGGAGAAGCGCTGACGTTTTGTACCGGCCAAACTCGGCCACCATCCCGGCGCTGCCGCAGACCGCCGATCAGCGCCGGGCGCTGCGGGAAGCGCGAGGGGTGCGGCCCGGGGAGACCGTCCTGGCGACATTCGGGATGTTTCAAGCCGGGAAAAATCTGGAGGGGGCGATTGACGCCATAGGCCTGCTGCGGCGGGAACGCCCGGTCAAGTTGTGGCTACTGGGAGACAGCCGCAACGTAAAACCATCTTACCTCGCCGGCTTGCGGGAGCGGGCGCGGGAGAGCGGCATCGAATCGAACCTCTTCTGGTCCGGCTACCTCGAACCCGCGGAGGTATCCGCGCACCTGCATGCCGCGGACCTCTTCCTGTTGCCGCAGCCCGATGGACACCTGACACGCAGCAGCGCATTCATGGCCGCGGCCGCTCACGGTTTGCCGGTGATCGCCGTCCGCAACCCAGCGAACCAGCAGGAATTCACCCACGGCCGAGACGTCTGGCTGGCGGAGAAGAGCAGCAGCCGCGAGTTCGCAGCGGCACTCGACGAATTTCTGCGCGCGCCGCAAATTCCGGGCAGCCTGGGACGCAATCTGCGAAAGCTCTACGCGGAGAAGTTCGACTGGGCAGTCACCATTCGGCCGACTGAGCAATCTCCGAGTGGCCGGTCGAATTTCCTGGCAGTGGCTCCGGCGGATATCAAAGCGGACCTCAAGGAAACACAGGTGCGGAAAGCCTGACATGCGCGACGCCTCCACCTCCACTGCGGAGAGCCGGGCGGCAATGGGTCCACTCGTCATCACTGCCCTTTTCGCTACTGTGGCCATTGTGTGGGTCGCGCCCCGCCTGGCGATGGGAAGCTACCGTGAGTTGATTATTGCCGCCGTTCTGTTCCAATCGGTGTGGATCTTTCTCCGCTGGCGGGCCAGCGTCTACGCGTTCATGGTCTATGTCATCGTAGAGGGTTTCCTGATCAATTTTTTCGATGGAGTCAGCGAACTCAACCTGCTTAAAGACGTATTCGTTGTGCTTCTCTTCTTCGTCCTGGCGGCGATGCTGATCGCTCGGGGTACATTTCCTTTCCCGAAACTTCCGTGGGTGGTTCCGTTTGCCGCCTTTGCCGTAGTCTATCTGGGCGAGGTGTTCAATCCCCATTTGCCGAACATCTTGGTCGGTCTGGTGGGCGTGCGCACAACGCTGCTGTACTTCCTGCTTGTGCCGGTGGCTTACTGGTTCTTTGACACCCGCGAACGCGTCCTGCGCTTCTTCGTCTTCATGGCTGTGGTTTCTGTCCCCGTGGCGGCATTTGGGATCGTGCAGTACTACATGGGCCCGGAGTGGATGGCGGCGATGTCGCCAGGGTTCAACCGGGCGATCTTTTACGCCTTTGGATTGAATCCCCGACCGGAGGACATGTACTTCCGCACCTTCTCCACGTTTGTCCATACCGGCGCGTTCGCCCAGTATCTGGTTTTCCTGATGCTCATTACCTTGGCGCTCTGGGCGATTCCACGGATGCGTTCTTATCGGCCATGGATTGCCGCGCTGTTTGTTCTCCTCTTCCTGGCGCAGTTGACCACCGGAGGACGCTCATCGATGGTCTACTTCGTTGTTGCGGTGGCGTTCTGGTTCTTGATGCAGCGGGCCTCGGTGCGGTTTTCACCCCTTCTCGTACTTGTGCCCGTCCTTCTGGTAGGCACGGTGTCGATATTTGGAGAGGGCTTCGTCGAGCGGTATGCGAGCCTCCTCGACCTCGATTACGTCAAAGAACGGAACATGCCCTTGCTGACCGGCTGGTTGCAGGAATCCATGAAAGTGGAGTGGGTCGGACTTGGGGCCGGTTAC
Organism: Terriglobia bacterium; assembly: GCA_041485165.1. Taxonomy (GTDB): domain Bacteria; phylum Acidobacteriota; class Terriglobia; order Acidiferrales; family UBA7541; genus JAAFGT01. Next base: position 38,775 of record JBGPJC010000013.1, read on the forward strand.
GCCAGCACTGCTGCTCGCCACGTCGGCGTTACCCCACTGAACATAAGCGTAGTTGAGAATGGCCTGGCCAAGGTGCGGTTTGAGGCTGGCCTGCCGGGATTTGTCCTTTTCGTTTCCTTTGTTTTCGCTCTTGGCGTGCACTGTGTTCGCCAGGCCCTGCACGTCCGCGATCCCCAAATGCGCTGGTTCACCACTGCGTGTGCCGCATATATTCTGGTCAATCTTTTGTCTGTATCCATGGGAACGCCCTTCGACGGTTCTCCGACGAATACGTACATCTGGTTCTTCGCCGGCTTCCTTGCCCGGGCACCCCGTTTGGTCAGCGCCCCCGTGGGCCAGCTCCCTCAAGAGTAGTTGATCGGATGGTTTCCTCGACTACACATCACGGAAACGCGAACGGCCGGCACAAGCCGTTGCGCGTGCTCTTTGTCGAGAGCCAGTCCGAGCTTGGTGGCCCAGGAATTGCCCTCCTCACCATGCTGGAGAATGTGGATCGCTCGGTCATCGAGCCGGTCTATGTGTCATTGACTCCACAGCGCGGTGAATTGCAGCCGAGGGTGGAAGCACTCGGGTTGCCAGCCTTTCACCTGCCGACCGGGCGTTTTCGGCAGCTTGGGCAAACGCGCCGCGTGATTTTCGCCTTGAAGGAATTGATCGTCAAAGAAAAAATAGACTTAGTATTCACAAATTCCGGCCACCCGCTGCTCTTCGGACGGCCTGCGTCGCTTCTCACCGGGCGCCCGTGCGTCTGGTGGGTGCATGGCTATGAGCCTCGCGACCCACTACGCGGCCACCTGATCGCCGTTGCCGAACAGTTCCTGGGGGCCGAAGCGTATTTCGCCAATTCCGAATACACCGCGCGCATGCTCCGTCAGGATTTTCATCATGAGACTCGCATTCGCGTTGTCCGCTATGGAGTTGATCTGGAGACTTTTCGCCCCGCTCCGGAGTTGCGCTCGGCTGCGCGGCGGGAATTGGGAATCGGTCCGGACGAGCCAGTGGCCGGGATTTTTGGCCGCCTGCAGCGTTGGAAGGGACAGCATATTTTTCTTCAGGCCGCAGCCATTTTGAGCGGCCGAGGCCTCGAGGCCCGCTTCCTGATCGTGGGCAATTCCATGTTCGGGCTCGAGCCTGAGTATGCCGAGAAACTTGCCGAGATTGCCAAGCAGCCTGCGCTGGCTAAGCGGGTCATGTTCCTCGGTCATCGCCGGGACGTAAACGCCTTGATGAATGCTTGTGACGCTGTCGTCCATGCCTCGGTGGAGTCCGAGCCCTGGGGCCTGGTGGTAGCGGAGGGGATGGCCGCGGGCCGTGTCGTAATTGCTTCGGCGGCTGGAGGTCCCCTCGAGATGATTGAAAACCGGCGAAACGGACTTCTTGTACCGCCTGGAGATGCATTTGTGCTGGCGGCAGCGCTGGAAGAGGTCTTGGCCCGTCCGGCGTGGCGCCGGGAAATGGGGGAGGCGGCGCGAGATCATGCCATCCGTGAATACGATCCCAAGCGTGCTGCCGGTGTGTTGTGCGCGGAACTGCAAGACGTTTTCCGGCTGTGCGGGAATGCAAACGGAAGATAGCGATGGGAGCCGTGCAAGGGAAACCTAGAAGCCAGACGCTGGACGACGAGCGTCCCCGCCCGGACAGCCCGGACCAGGCCACGTTTCAGCATCATCTGGCCCGCTACAAGTTCGCCCTCCGCAATATGAAGGGCGGGGAAAGAGTGCTTGATGCCGGCTGCGGCACAGGTTACGGTTCGCACCTTTTGCGGGAGAAGGCCTTTTCCGTTCTGGGGGTGGATTATTCGCCGCTGGCCATCGCCTACGCAAAGGAGCGCTATGAAGGCGAAGGGATTTCCTACGCGGTGATGGATTGTCAGCGTTTGGCCTGCAACTCTTCGGTATTCGACCTCGTGGTTTCCTTCGAGGTTTTCGAACACATGGAAGACCCCGACGGTTTTCTTCGGGAGTGCATCCAGGTATTGAAGCCCGGGGGGCGAATGATTCTTTCCACGCCCAACAGCGTCACCACCGATATCCACATGAAATCTATCGGTCAAACGAACCCGTTCCACGTGAACATGCTCGACGTCGGGGGTTTTCGGACGATGCTCGCCCGGCATTTTGGAGACGCCGAACTATATGGCCAGCGGCGGCGCGGCAGCCGTCTGTACGCGTTGTTGCGCTCTCTTGATATATGGAATCTGCGGCTGCGTCTTTTACCGAACCGCGGACGGGAGCGGATGCAACAGACCTTCGGCGTTCCCGTGGGCGCGGAGGCCGTTGCCGACGCCTGGTTAGTTGAACGCTCACAGATTCGCCAGGCGAACACGCTGGTGGCGATCTGCCAGAAGAGGACCTGAGCCGTCTCGTTATGGAGCAGACGTTACTTGCAGACCGGTCTGGCGGGACTGTCGCGAGCAGCCCCGGCGCTCGGCGCTTGCGCATCGCTGTTGTGACTCCTGAGTTGCACCGCACGGGCGGCACCGAGCGAGCGAACTCCGAAGTGGTCGCAAAACTAGCCAGCGAGCATCATGTTTGCCTCTACGCTCATCGCTGGGTGCCGGACGGCACCCCGGGCATTTGCTTTCACCGCGTGCCGGTCTTGCCTTGGCCGGGCATGCTGAGATTTCTCAGCTTCTTTGCCTCCGCTTCGATGGCCGTCTGGCGCGAGGAGAAACGCCATGGCGCCTACGATGGAATCTATTCTCCCGGCGCGAACTGCCGGCAGGTGCAGGTTTCGACGGCGTGGTTCTGCCAGGCGCGGCAGCTCGACTTGTTCCGTTCGGGACAGCATCGCCCCCGCCCGGCATCCGCGATGGACTGGTTAAAGCTGGCGCACCGCTGGTCGTTCGCGCTGGTCGCCTCGAAGGTGGAACGGGCCTTCTATCGTTCGCCGCGTCTCGAGCGCGTCATCACCCAGTCGCACCTGCTGGCGCGCGATCTCTCGCATTTCTATGGCGTTCCCGCCGAGCGCATATCCGTGGCCCACGGCGGCGTAAACGCGGCGACATTCGATCCCGCCGAGCGGCTGGCCCTGCGCGAGCAGGCGCGGCGCGAGCTGGGTCTGGCTGAAGGCCAATTCGTTTTCTTTTTCATCGGCAACAATTGGCTGATCAAAGGGCTCTATCACGTGATGCGCGCCCTGGCGAATGTGCCCGGAGCATTGCTCTGCATCGTTGGCGCGGACGTCGAGCGCCCGGAATCGTGGCAGCGCTTCAGCCGTGAGCTGGGCGTGTCCGAGCGCATCCGTTATCTGCCGCGCCGCCGCGACGTCATCTATTACTACGCCGCCGCGGACGCGCTGCTGGCGCCCTCGGTCTACGACACTTTCCCGCTGATGCCCATGGAGGCCATGGCTTGCGGCCTTCCGGTAATCGTCAGCCGGCAGACCGGTGTCGCCGAAATCCTTGGCAAAGAAGACGCTCTGGTGGTTTCGCGGCCGGATGAGACAGCAGAGCTCTCCGCGGCCATGCGCCTGATGGCGAGCGATAGCGCGATGCGCCAGAGACTGATCGAGAACGGGCTGCGACTGGCACGCGAGAACCCCTGGGACCGCATTCACCAAGCGGTCCTCCGCGAGCTGCTGGCCGTGGCGGTGCGGCAGGCATCAGCAAACGGAGGCGGCCGGTGACCGCGCCGCTGCGGCCTCTGCGAGTCTTCCTGATCGGATCGGAGTTTTTCCGCATGCCGGGAGGGATCCAGCAGGTCAATTGCTTGCTGCTAGAAACCTTACTGGACTTTTCCCGGCAAACGCCGCTCGAAGTGGAAGTGTTCTCCTTCGGCGATACGCAGGATTGCACGCCTGAATTTCTCTCCCGCAACCGCAGTTTTCAATGGCATCCATTCAACCAAGCCCGAGGCGCCATGGCCATGCGCCTCGCGTCTCGCCTCCGCGCGGCAAAGCCGCATATTGTGCTGTTCACGCACGTGCAACTTTTGAAGTTGGGCCAAATGGTGAAGCTCCTCGCGCCCCGCGCCCGGCTGGCTGTCTTGGGACACGGGGTCGAAGTCTGGAAGCCATTGACTCCTCCCATCCAGCGGCAGTTGGTCAAGGCGGACTCGGTGATTGCGCCCAGCCGGTATACGCGCGACAAGCTGGTCGAAGTGAACAAGGTGAGTGAATCGCGGGTGGAAATTCTGCCCCACGGTCTGCCCCCGCACTGGTCCGAGGCCCCCGAGGTCTCCGCAACGCGCCGCACCGGCACGAGGCTGCTCAGCGTGACACGCATCAGCCTGGCGGACGCTTACAAGGGCCTCGACGTCGTTCTCGACGCTCTTCCGGCCGTCCTGGCACGACACCCCGGCGCGCGCTACATCATCGCCGGTGACGGAAGCGATCGCCCGCGGCTCGAGAAACGAGCGCAGAGTCTCGGTGTCTCGAGCCAAGTCGAGTTCCGCGGGCAGGTTTCGCACGACGATCTCCATCGCCTCTACGCGGAAGCGGACATTTTCGTCCTGCCGAGCCAGAAGGAAGGGTTTGGCATAGTTTTTCTCGAGGCCATGTACTACCGGCTGCCGGTGGTCGCCGCGCGCGTTGCCGGCGCGCTGGACGTGGTCGTGGATGGCGTCACCGGGGCGCTGGTGACTCCGAATGAGCCCGGGGAATTGGCCGGCATCCTCTGCGGCCTGCTCGAAGATGCTCCGCGTAGGCTGGCCTGGGGCGAAGCCGGGCGCCATCGCGTTGACGTGAATTTCCTATTTGCTCATTTCGCGGCGCGGTGGCAGCACTGGCTGGTGCGGCAGGTCCCGGAAGCAGTTTATACGGCTCGGCAGACTGCGGCCTACGCCAGGTACCGCGCACTTGAGGCGAGCCCGGCCTAACTATGTGCGGGATTGCAGGATGGTTTGAGTCACGGCCCGGAGAAGGCACCGCTCCGCTGGCCGCCATGCTCCGTCAGTTGACCCCTCGCGGTCCGGACGACGAAGGCAGCATAGAAATCTCTCCGCACGCCGGGGGGCGCCTGCTGCTGGGCTCGCGGCGGCTGGCCATTCTCGATCTCTCAACTGCGGGGCATCAACCGATGAAGGACCCCGAGACCGGCAACTGGCTGGTGTACAACGGAGAGATTTTTAATTTCCGGGATTTGCGCCGCCAGCTCGAAGCGCGAGGCTGTGCTTTTCGTTCAAGCGGCGACACCGAAGTCTTGCTGGCCGGCTACCGCGTGTGGGGTGAGGGAGTGATCTCCCGCCTCCGCGGCATGTTTGCCTTTGCCATCTGGGACCAGGCGCGCCAGACGCTCCTGCTGGTGCGCGACCGCATGGGCGTCAAGCCGCTGTATTACTTCGCGAGCGGCGAACGATTCCTCTTTGCTTCGGAACTCCGCGCGCTGCTGGCCAGCGGGCTGGTGCGGAGAGATCTGGACGTCACCGGCCTGGATTCCTACCTGAAGTTTGGCGCGGTGCAGGAGCCCGTGACCATGGTGCGGGATGTCCGGCTGCTGCCCTCAGGATTCCTATTGCGCTGGTCCGGCGGCGCCTTCCGCATGCAGCGGTACTGGGATTTTCCCGCTGCCGCGGATCCGGTGAATGGCAATGCGGGCGCGCGCCGGCGCGGCGTTGCTCAGATGCAGGAAGCGCTGTCTGACGCCGTCAAGATGCGGCTGGAGAGCGATGTTCCACTGGGCGTCTTCCTCAGCGGCGGGCTCGACTCGACGGCTGTAGCCGCGCTGGCGGCGCAGCACGGCGCGGCGATCGAAACCTTTGCCGTCACGTTCGCCGAGCAAAAGTTTGCCGAAGGAGACAAAGCCCGCCGCGTGGCGAAGTTGCTGGGCACCGAACACCACGAGTTGACTCTCTCGCAGGGGGACCTGCTGGCGTCGCTTCCCCAGGCGCTCGCGGCCATGGACCAGCCCACCGTGGACGGGATCAATACCTATTTCGTCTCCCGGGCCACCAAGCAGGCCGGGGTCA
>JBGPJC010000014.1:0-43275 GCA_041485165.1 Terriglobia bacterium
CGAGCGCGATTCAGCTATCTATGGGCTTCGCTTCCGAGCTTCGGAACCCGAGCACTCGCCTCTCCAGGCTCACGGTGATCCTCATCGTGATCGTGTTTCTTCTTTTTCTGATGGCCTGCGGCATTTCCAGCTATCTTTTGTACCGCCTGCTCCATCCCATCAGCACCTCGACCGCGCTTACTCCGGACACGCTGCTTGGGCATCCCTCCGTCGTCCAATTCACGGTCCCCGGGGAAGGGGAGCGGGAGGGCTGGTTTTTTCCGGGTTTGCGAAGCGCGCCGGTGATCATTCTGTGCCACGGGTACCAGTCCCAGCGCGGCGATACCCTCACCCTGGCCACTCCACTGCAAGAGAACCAATTCAATGTTTTTGTCTTCGATTTTTCCGGCCATGGCCAGGCACACGGGTCGACCACCCTGGGCCCCCAGGAAACCAAAGAAGTGCTGGCGGCAATCGCCGCGATGGCCCAGCGCACCGATGTGGACCGCAACCGCATTGGCCTGTGGGGCGCGAACATGGGCGCCTACGCCGCGCTGGCCGCCGCGGCCGCCGACCGCCGCATCCGCGCCCTGGTCGTGGATTCGGTCTATGACGAGCCGATGATCTTCCTGCGCACCGAGCTGGACCGCACCGGCTTTGGCTCCATGTTCCTGATCGGCGCAATGACGCGATTTGGTTTCCAGGTCCGCGAGCTGCCCTTTCGCGGCGAAGGGCCGCTCTCCAGCCGCCTGTCGCCGCTGGCCAGAGTGCCCAAGCTGTTCATCGCCCTGCGGGAAAGCCCGGCCTTGGCCGAGTCCACACTGCAACTGTTCGCTGCGGCGCCGGAGCCGAAGGACCAGTGGGTGATGCAGAAAGGCAACTACACGGCGATGACCAACGACGAAAAGCGCACCTATGAGAATTTCGTGCTGACTTTTTTCCTGCGTAACCTGGCGCCGCTTTCCCGCACCGCTCCGCCCCGATAGCCGCTGCGCGCCACACACTCTCGTTCCGCCCGCCCTCTATTTCGCCTCGATGTGCAGCAACGTGGCGCCGCCCGAAATCCGCTGCTCGAAGACCGGGCGGATGTGGCGCACTTCGAGGTCTTTGCGGCCGGCGTCGCCGGTGACAATCCAGAGGTCCTGTGGAGCCGGCGCGGCGCCCTCCGCGTGAGGGCTCCACTCCGGCAGCTCGCGTCCCAGGTAGTAATTCATTCCGTAGGCCCAGGCCCGCGGCAGCCGGTAGAGCTGCAGATTTTTTCCGGCCGGGGTGTGTTCGAGTGATGCTCGCGCCGCCGCTCGCGGCGAGATTTGTGCATCCAGCCGCGGCAGGGCGATGATCACAATTGGCGCGACTAGCAGGGCGGTGAAGGTTGCCAGGGTGGCCACGGCCCGAATGGGGCGCCCCGGCAGGGCGAGAAATCCCGGCGCGCGCGTCAAGCTTCGTGCCGTCAACAAGACCAGCGGTGGGATTACAGGAAGGATGTAGCCCGGAAGCTTCGACTGTGACGCGCTGAAAAAGACAAAAGGGAAGAGCGCCCAGCAGCCGAAGAAAAACGCCGGGGATTCTCGCCACCGCCGCTCGCGGAAAACCGCTGCCGCGTCCCGCGCGCAGGCGCCCAGCAGTATCGTCCAGGGGAAAAGCCCGATGAGCAAGATCGGGACGAAAAACCATAACGGCTGGGCATGCTGGTAGCGATTGGTGAGAAAGCGCTCGAAATTGTGTTCCAGCAGAAAAACGCGCAGGAACTCGGGGTTGCGTGCAGAGCACAGCGCGTACCAGGGCAGCGCGGTCGCGCAAAAAAGCAAAATGCCCAGTGGATGCAGGAAGCGCAGGGAATCTCTCCAGCGGCGCGTGGCTACCACCCACAGCGCGATGCTCCCCCCACAGAGGACCAGCGCCGCGGGCCCTTTCGCCAGGACCGCAAGCCCAAGGCAGAACCCAAAGACCGCAGCCCATTTCCACCGCCCGCCGTCGTCGCCCCACACCAATAGTGAAGCCGCCACCATCGTCATTGTGAGACAAGCCGCGAACGGCATATCCGTGGCCGCAGCGCGGGCGAAGCCGATCATTCCCGCGCAAGTGGGCAGCATCAACAAAACGGCGAGGGCGCATCGATCTCCGTAGAACCGCCGTGCGGCCCAGGCCATGGCCAACACCGCCAGGAGCGCGAAGACACCTGACGGCATCCGCGCGGCGACCTCATCGTTAGAAAACGTTTTGTAGGCCAGGCCAGCGGACCAGTAGTAGAGCACTGGCTTCTCAAACCAGGGATGGCCTTGCAGCCGCGGCGTTACCCAGTCGCCGCTGGCGGCCATATCGCGGGCGATGGCGGCATAGCGCGGCTCATCGGGCCCTACGAATCCGAAAGAAGAAAGCCCATAAAAAAAACACAAATACAGCAAAGCCACCAGGAGGAGTGTGGTAAAGAGGGTTCGCTGCCGGGGAGTTAAGTCCAAAGCGACTTGAGTCTATCAAAGCCCAGCGCAGGCGAAACGCCCATTCGGCGGATGGACATGGTTTCCTGGAGTGCGGCGGCTTGCCGCCGCGGGTTTCTCAAGGCCGGCGAGACGCCGGCGCTACAGGCGGGGTCGCGCGATGATGCTCGGATGCCGCGGCATCGCTCTTGGTGCTACCATCGGCGGCGATTCGGGGGGTTGGCGCCGCCTTGGATTTCAAAGAGCTGCCATTCTGGTGGGACACCGTTGAGATGCCGGCCGGTGATCCGGCGCAGCCGATGCCAGCGCGCGTGGACGTCGCCGTCATCGGCGCGGGTTATACCGGGCTTTCCGCCGCGCGCGTGCTCGCCAAGCGCGGCGCGCGCGTCGCCGTCCTCGAGGCGGAGACGATCGGCTGGGGCGCGAGTTCCCGCAACGGCGGGATGGTGCTCGCCGGTTTGAAGCTGGGCATTTCCGAGCTGCGCAGGAAATACGGGCGAGAAGTCACCGCGCGCATGTACGCTGCCTCCTTGGCCTCGATTGATTGTGTCGAGCAGATTGTCGGCGAGGAGAAGATTGCTTGCGACTTCTCCCGCTGCGGGCACCTCGAAGTAGCCTGCAAGCCGGCGCACTACAAACGATTTGAGGAGTGGGCCGAACTGATTGCCCGCGATTTCAGCCGCCAGGTCACGCTCATTCCTCGCGAGAAGCTGCGCGCTGAAATTGGCTCGGACATTTATCATGGCGGGCTGGTGGACGAATTGAGCGCCGGAATCAACCCGGCGCGCTACGTCGCCGGCCTGGCGCAGGCCGCGCGTCGCGCCGGCGCCTGCCTCTACGACCACACCCGCGTGCAAAGCATCGCGCGTGATCATAGTCAGGAGCCACCCAGCTTCTGCATCGAAACCAACCACGGGATCCTCTGGGCTCGCGATGTTTTCGTCGCCACCAGCGGTTACACCGGCGCGGCGACTCCCTACCTGCACCAGCGCATCGTACCCATCGGTTCGTACATCATCGCCACTGAGCCTCTGCCGGAAGCGCTGGCTTCCGAGCTCAGCCCGCGCAACCGCATGATCTTCGACTCCAAGAATTTTCTTTATTACTACCGGCTTACCCCGGACCGCCGCATGCTCTTCGGCGGCCGCGCGGCATTTTTCCCCGAGACAGCGAACACGATTCGCGAGAGCGCGGAAATCCTCCGCCGCGGCATGGTCTCCGTCTATCCGCAGCTTCGCGATGTGCCCATCGCCTACGCCTGGGGCGGCACACTCGATTTCGCTTTCGACATTCTTCCGCACTGCGGCCAAAACGACGGCCTGCACTACGCCATGGGCTACGCTGGACACGGCGTGGCCATGGCCACTTATCTCGGCGCGAAGATGGCCGGAGTGATCTGCGGCGACACGGACGACACTCCCTTTTCACGCATTCCTTTTCCCACCGCGCCGCTGCGGCTTTACAACGGCGAGCCCTGGTTCCTCCCCCTGGCCAGCCTGTGGTACCGCTTCCTGGATCTGGTCAGTTGAGCGCCGGCCCGCAAACACCCCCGGCAGTCACTCTCCATCCGGCTGGCGGACCGCATTACCGCAAAGTCGGTTTGCTCTCGCTGGTTTTCGTGATGTACGCCTACAACACCGGCGGGCCCTACGGCACCGAGGGCATGGTCAACTCTTCCGGACCCGGGATGTCGTTGCTGTATTTCCTCATCCTGCCTTTGTTCTGGGCCATCCCCATTTCCTTCGTCGCCGCGGAGTTGACCACGGCGATGCCTGTGGAGGGAGGCTTTTACCGTTGGGTGCGCGCCGCGTTCGGCGACTTCTGGGGATTCCAGGCCGGCTGGTGGAATTGGACGGCGTCGTTTCTGGTGATGAGTTCCTACGCCGTGTTGTTTGCCGACTACGTCAGTTTTTATTATCCGGGGATTGCCGGTTGGAGACACTATCTGCTCTCCGCCGTGCTGCTCTCGCTGATCGCCTATGTCAACATCCGCGGCATCCGCCTGGTCGGTCTGACATCCACCCTGTTTGCGATTGTGGTCATGTTGCCGGTGGCGGCGATGTGCATCGCCTCGCTGCCGCAGTGGAGCCACAATCCATTCTTCCCGCTCGTGCCGCCGCACCGGCCGCTCTTCAAGGTATTCGGCGTGGGGCTGGCGCTGGGGCTGTGGGGCTATTCGGGCTACGAGCAGGCGTCGAGCTGCGCCGAAGAAGTCGAGAACCCGCAAAGGAATTACCCTCTGGCGCTGGCGCTGGTCACACCTCTCTCCATCGCCACGTATTTCATCCCCGCCTATTGCTCTCTTGCCGCGCTGGGCAATTGGGAGAACTGGAACTTCCATTATTACGTGGACGCCGGGCAAGCTCTGGGCGGAGCCTGGTTGGGCATCAGCATGCTGATTTCCGCTGCGGTGTGCAGCGTGTCTCTTCTGAATGCCACGGTGCTCACGGGTACGCGCATCCCCTTTGCAATGGCCGACGACGGTTACCTGCCGCGGGGACTGAAGCGCACCCACAAGAAATTCGGCACGCCGTGGGTCTCCATCGTCGTATCCACGCTGATCGCCGCGATATTTGCGGTGCAGACCCTGGGCCAGCTCATCACTCTGTACATCTGGCTGCGCATCGGTGTGACCCTGCTCACCGTGCTGGCGGCCTGGCGGCTGCGGATCACCCAACCCGATTTGCCCCGCACCTTCCATATCCCCTGGGGCCGCGCCGGGCTGATCTACGCGGTAGCCGCGCCGGCCTTGATGAGCATCGTTTCCCTGTTGGGCAGCGATCCCTTCGCGCTTAAGTGGGGGCCGCTGGCCGTGGCACTCGGCCCGATCGCCTACCTGTTTGTCCGCCGCCGGCTCCCGGCACGGGCCTGAGGCGTCGGCGCCGCCGCAAATCTGTGGGAAAATGGCAGCGGTGCGTTCATGGCTCGAATATGCCGCGGCATGGCTGGCGCTTCACGCGGTGGGAATCCTTCCGCGGCCGATGGCCCGCCGGCTGGGCGCGGCGGTCACCAACCTTTTCTATTTGTGCCAGCCTCGCCTGCGGCGAGCGGCGCTCTTTAATCTGCGCCTGGCCTTCCCGGACTGGACCGACCAGCAGAGGCAGCACACCGCGCGGCGGTTAATCCGCAACCTGGGATGGATGGGTGGCGAGTTTTCCCAATTTCCAAAACACTCCCGCGAGACCATCAGCAAGGTGGTTGTCCTCGACGGCCTGGAGAATTTCCTTGCCGCACAGGCCCGCGGCAAAGGCGTCCTCTTCCTTACCGGGCACATGGGTGCATGGGAACTGGCGCCGTTTGCGCAGGCACTCTACGGCCACCCGCTGCACTTTCTGGTTCGGCCGATCGAGAACCCCCGCGTGGACGCTCTGATCAGCGCCTACCGCAACCGCGCCGGCAATCAGGTCATTGACAAAAACCAGTCCGCGCGCGCCATGTTCAAAATCCTGCACTCCGGCGGGACGGTAGGCCTCCTGATGGACCAGAACACTTCGCTTGACGAGGGCGTCTTCGTGGATTTTTTCGGCGTGCCGGCCTGCACCAGCTCGGGGATGGCGCGCATCGCGCTGCGCACTGACGCCGCAGTAGTGCCGGGCTACGCCTACTGGGACCAAGCAGACCAGAAATACCACCTGCGACTCGAGCCCGTGCTCGAGCTGGTCCGAACCGGCGACACCGAAGCCGATGTGCTCGCCAACACCGCGCGCTTCACTCGCGTGGTCGAAGAATTCGCCCGGCGGTTTCCCGATCAGTGGCTGTGGGTCCACAAACGCTGGAAGACACGCCCGCCGGGGGAGAAACCCCTATACCCGTTCTAGGCTATTCGAGTGAGTGCATGGACACTCACGCTGGAGGATCCCATGTCTCGTACCGCTCGTGAACTTGCTGGCCATCTGGGCGCAGAACTCGAAGGCGATCCCGCTGCCCTGATCACCGGAGTTGCCAGTCCCGAATCGGCCGGTTCGAACGACTTGATCTACGTGGATTCGCCGAAGCATGTCAGCCGCGCAGCGAAATCCGCGGCGCGGTGTGCGCTGCTTGGCCCGGGGATAATCCTGCCGGGGAAAACGCAACTCCGCGTCGCGCGCCCGAAACTGGCTTTCGCGCAGGCGGCGGCGTGGCTGATCTCTGCGCCGGCGCTGGTCCGCGGAGTTCATGCCACGGCGGTGATCGCCCCCAGCGCGCGCCTAGGCCCGGACGCGGCTGTCGGCCCCTTCGCGGTGATCGAAGAGGGCGCGGAGATCGGTCAGGGCGCGCAGATTGGCGCCTTCTGCTACGTAGGGCGCGGCGCGCGGGTCGGTCCGCGTACGATTCTGCACCCGCATGTCACCCTCTACGCCGGCGCTGTCCTGGGCAGGGAAGTGGTTATTCACGCCGGAAGCGTCATCGGCGGCGACGGGTTCGGCTACGTCTTCGACGGCGCGCGCCACTGGAAATTCCCCCAGGTGGGCTCAGTAGAGATCGGTGACCAGGCTGAAATCGGCTGCAACACCTGCGTGGACCGCGGCGCCCTGGACGCCACCCGCATTGGCTCCGGCACCATGATTGACAATCTCGTCCAGGTGGCGCACAGCGTTCACGTGGGCGATCACTCCGTGATCGCCGCGCAGACCGGCATTTCCGGAAGTTGTCACATCGGAAACCACGCTCTCATCGGTGGACAAGTGGGAATGGGCGATCACTGCCGTGTGGAAGATGGCGCGATTCTGAGTTCTGGCGCCGGGGTCCCCAGCGGCAAGACCATTCGCCGCGGCGAAGTGTATTGGGGCACGCCAGCGCGTCCGCTCAGCAAGTTCAAGGAGCAATATGCCTGGCTCTCGCGCCTGCCCGCGCTCGGCCCGGAAATCCGCCGATTGATCAGAAAGAGCGGCCCCGCGCAGGAATGAGCCAAGGTTTCCTGGAGTGCGGCGGCTTGCCGCCGCGGGTCTTGCCTTGTGAACGGCTAGGAGCAGACATTGCATTTGCTGGTTGTCGGCGGCCACACCCGCAGCATCGGAAAAACCTCACTCGTCGTGGACCTGCTACGCGCATTCCCGGATGCGGGATGGACGGCGGTTAAAATCACGCAATTCGGCCACGGAATGTGCAGTCTCCATGGCGAGCCTTGCAGTTGTACGCCCGATGATGACGGTGCGGCCTTGGACGAGGAGACGGACCGTTCCGGCGGCACGGATAGCTCGCGATTTCTGGTTGCCGGAGCCCGTAAGGCGCTCTGGTTACGCACACGCCAGGGCGAACTCGCCGAGGGGCTTCCCTTGCTTCGCGAGGCCCTGCAGGGAGCCGAAAACGTCATTCTGGAGAGCAACGCGCTGCTCCAGTTCCTCCGTCCGGCGCTCTACCTGGTAGTACTAGACCCCAGCCAACCAGACTTCAAGGCCACCGCAAGACAGTATCTTGACCGTGCCGATGCCTTCGTCCTCCGCAACGCTCTGGTAACGGTTGGCCTCCCCACTGAGCCCTCCGCTCCAATCTGGGATGGCGTTTCTGCCTCTCTTTGGTCGGGCAAGCCAGCCTTTGAGCAACCTCTGGGTCAGCCTCTTCCGGTGAATCTAATCTCCTTTGTAGAGGAGAGATTCTTTACCACCAGGCAGCCTCACGAACACGCCTAGCATCTTCCTTGTTGACCAGTAAGCACTTCGTGGGGATAATTGATGTGTTTAAGGGCTGCCAAGACCTAATTGACCAGGTCGATGGGTCTTCCCTGGGGGGCTGGCGGCCGAGCAATGACCTGGTCCAGCCACACCCCTAGGACAAGTGTATCGTTTTGAGTTGCCGTCCCGGAAATAAGAGTCCTGCAATCCGGTGGATGCTGAAGATTTCATGTCGGAACAGTTTCGAATAGGCTGGCAGTCAGGGGCGGGGGCAGCCGCGGCGCGCGCCCCTGTAGTGGAAGACCGCCTGGATGCGGCCATCCGCAATGGAATTGATTACCTGTTGGCAAAGCAGGCCCCCGAAGGGTACTGGCTGGGCGAGCTCGAAGCCGATACCACCCTCGAATCCGATTACATCCTCTACCTGCACATACTTGGGCGCATGGACGCTACTCGCGTGGCCAAGCTGGCCAATTACGTCCGCCGGCGCCAGTTGGCCGATGGCGGCTGGAACATTTACTTCGGCGGGCCCGCGGAAATCAACGCCACGGTAAAGGCCTACCTGGCTCTCAAGCTGGCCGGGGATCCTGCCGAAGCTCCTCACATGCTGCGCGCGAAACAGCGGGTGCATGAATTGGGGGGTCTGGAATCCATAAACTCCTTCGAACGGTTTTATTTAGCGCTGGTAGGAGCAGGGCGTTGGGATATGGCTCCCGCCATCCCTCCTGAGTTCATCCTTCTTCCGGAATGGTTCTACGTAAATTTGTACGAAGCTTCCTCGTGGTCGCGCGGGATCCTGGTGCCTCTGACCATCCTCTACGCGCTCCGGCCGGAATGGAAGGTTCCCGATTATGCCCGCGTGGACGAACTCTACCGCGAGCCAAAGCGCCGCCTGAAGGCATACGCCTGGGACCTCACCGTATTCACTTGGCGGAATTTCTTCCTGGCCATTGACCGGACCTTCAAACTTTTGGAACGCATGCCGTGGAAACCGCTGCGGGCCCGTGCCCTGGCCCAGGCGGAAGTCTGGCTCAAGGAACATCTGAAGCGCAGCGAAGGCCTGGCAGCAATCTATCCGGCAATGATGAACGCCATCTTCGCGCTGCTGGCCCTCGGCCATGGGCCCGACGATCCCATCACCGCGCGCGAGATCCACGAGCTGGCGCGATTCGAGATTGAGGAAGAAGACACCATCCGCCTCCAACCGTGCATGTCGCCCTTGTGGGACACCGCTATCGCCATGGTAGCGCTGGAAGAGGCCGGGCTGCCTCCAAATCATCCCGCGCTGGTGCGCGCGGCCGGCTGGATGCTGGACAACCAGATCCTTGGCCCCGGCGATTGGATGGTGAAGAATCCAGGGGTCGAGCCCGGCGGCTGGGCGTTTGAATTCAGCAACGATTTTTATCCCGACGTGGACGACACCGCCTTCATCCTCATGGCCCTGCAGCGTGTGGACTTTCCGGACCGCGCCAGAATGGAGCGAGCTCTCCGCCTCGGCCTGAACTGGATGGTCAGCATGCAGAACCGCGACGGAGGGTGGGGCGCCTTCGACAAGGACAACGATTGCTGGATCCTCACCGAGGTTCCCTTCGCCGACCATAATGCCATGATCGATCCGGCAACCGCCGACGTCACCGCCCGGGTCATCGAAGCTCTCGGCCGCTTTGGCTGGCCGGCCAGCCATCCGGTCATCCGGCGGGCGCTATCGTTTTTGCAACACGACCAGTGTGAGGACGGTTCGTGGTATGGCCGCTGGGGCGTAAACTATGTCTATGGGACAGGCGGGGTGATCCGCGCTCTCGAAGTGTTGGGCCTGCAAGGCAGTGAGTACGCTCTGCGCGGCGCCTCCTGGCTCTGTGGCGTACAGAATCGCGACGGCGGCTACGGCGAATCCATCGCTTCTTATTACGACGAATCGCAAAAGGCCAAGGGTCCGAGCACGGCCTCGCAGACGGCGTGGGGATTGATCGGTCTTCTGGCTGCCGGCGATCACCGGAACGGCTTGCGCGGCGCGGCCATCGAGCGTTCGCTGGATTACCTTCTTGACCGCCAGACCAGCGAAGGAACCTGGGAAGAAGCCGAGTTCACCGGGACGGGTTTCCCGCGCGTCTTCTACCTCAAGTACCATTTGTATCGGCATTATTTTCCGCTCTATGCCCTGGGGCGTCATCGCAACCGGCGCACCGGCGTGGGCGAGTTTCGATCCGTGCTGATTGCTCCTGAGCAGGCGCAGTTCGCGCACACCGGAAACGGCAATGGATCTTCGAACGGACACCGGGGAGGACAATGAGATTTCCGCTGAAGTTGACCGCTAATTTGACTAAGTACATCGCCACGAAACGCATTCGCGGTGAGCAGAAATTTCCACTGGTGATGATGCTCGAGCCGTTGCATGCCTGCAACCTCACCTGCACCGGCTGCGGGCGCATTCGCGAATACAAGTCCACCATCAATGAAATGCTGACGGTGGAGCAGTGCCTGGCGGCGGCCGAAGATTGCGGCGCGCCGGTGGTTTCTATCTGCGGCGGCGAGCCTACCATTTATCCGGAAATCGGCCGGTTGACCCGCGAGTTGCTCGACCGCGGCAAGCACATTTACATGTGCACCAACGGCATGTTCATCCGCAAACGCCTGCACGAGTTCAAGCCATCGACCAGCTTTTTCTGGAATGTGCACCTGGACGGGATGGAGCGCAACCACGACCTGGCCGTCGAGCGCGACGGTGTTTTCCGCGAGGCCATTGAAGGCATCAAGGCGGCCAAAGCGGCGGGCTTCATGGTCTGCTCCAACACCACCATCTACAAGGAAACCGACCTGCGTGAAATCGCCGACCTCTACGCCTACCTCTTTGAACTGGGCGTGGATGGCTACATGCTCTCCCCGGCCTATTCCTACGCCGCGGTGCAGAACAAGGACATCTTCATGTCCCGCGACGAAGTCCGCGAGAAATTCCGCCTGGCCTGCGCGCTGCTCGAGAAATACAACCTGATGACATCGCCCATCTACCTGGAATTCCTGCGCGGCGAACGCGAGCTGATGTGCACGGCCTGGGGCAACCCGACCTACAACCCCATGGGCTGGAAGGGTCCGTGCTACCTGATGACCGACACACACCACGCCACTTTCCGGGAGTTCATCGACAACACCCCTTGGGAGAAGTACGGCCGCGGCCGCGATCCTCGCTGCGAGCACTGCATGGTGCACGTGGGCTACGAGCCTTCCGCCGTCCTTGGCGCGCACCGTAAGCTCGGCGACAACTGGAAAATGCTTTCCTGGCAGATGTCCGGGAAAATGGGCGGCGCTCGCGGCAAGTCGGCGGACAAGGGCGGCAACGGCCACTCCACAGGAAACGGCAACGGTCACGGCAATGGCAACGGCTCTTCCTCCGCGGGGCACACCCCGCCTCCGAAGCCGGCCTACGAGGACGGCGCTTTCAACATTTTATGACCACGCTCGTCACCGGAGCGACGGGATTTGTCGGGAGTCACGTGGCAAGACTCCTGACGGCCCGCGGTGAGAGTGTGCGCGTGCTTACGCGTTCTGCCCCCCGTCCGCCGGGCGCCGTGGATGTCCTGGCCGGAATTCCCGTGGATCGTGCGCAAGGCGACCTCCGCGATCGTTTTTCCCTCGAAGCTGCTCTGTGCGGCGTGCGTTGCGTCTACCACGTCGCTGCCGATTACCGCCTGTGGTCCGCCAATCCCGCCGAGATTTACGATAGCAACGTTCAGGGCACCCGCAACCTGCTGGAAGCCGCGCGCGCCTCGGGCGTCGAGAAGTTCGTTTACACCAGCACCGTGGCCACCATCGCTGTTCACCGGCCGGGCCGGCTGCCGGATGAGAATACCCAGGCCTCCTACGAAGACATGGTCGGGCATTACAAGCTCTCCAAGTTTCTGGCCGAGCAGGAAGCGCTGCGGGTGGCCAGGAGCGGGTTTCCGGTCATTATCGTAAATCCCACCACTCCGGTTGGGCCCGGCGATTGGAAGCCGACTCCCACCGGCCGCATCATCCTCGATTTCCTGAATGGCAGAATGCCCGCATACGTGGACACCGGCTTGAATGTTGTTGCCGTGGAAGACGTAGCCGCAGGGCACCTCCTTGCCGCCGCGCACGGAAAATCCGGCGAACGCTACCTTCTCGGCGGACGAAACATGACATTGAAGGAGATCCTCGACGCGCTCGCGCAGATTACCGGGCGTCGCGCGCCGCGCGTGCGCCTGCCGCACGCTGTGGCTTTGGCCGCGGCCTATGCCGACACGGTATTCTCCCGCGCACTCGGCCGCGAGCCGCACATCCCTCTGGAAGGTGTGCGCATCGCACGACACAAGATGTTCGTGGATTGCTCCAAGGCCGAGCGCGAGTTGGGCTACCGGGCGCAGCCGGTCGAAGCGGCGCTGGAGCGCGCGGTGCGCTGGTACGAGCAGAATGGCTATGTCGGCAAGCGCGCGGCCCGCGCAGAAACCCACGCGCCGCAGGCCGCGTAGGACTCACCCGTGAAGGTTCTGATCACATTCGCGGTTTCCGCCGAGTTCGCCCCCTGGCGCCGCTTGGCGGGCTTCAGCCCATATCGGTTGAATCTTCCTTCGCTGCAAAGTCCCAGTCCATACAAGTTGTATCGCGCAGAGATAGGGGATTCCGAGGTTTTCGTCGTTCTCACGGAAATGGGGAGCGAGAATGCCCGGCGTGCCACGATTTATGCTTTGGGACTGGCCCCTGAGATTTGCGTTTCATCGGGTCTCGCCGGCGGCCTGCGGCCAGACTATGCGTGTGCCGACATAGTGGTGGCGGGCCGTGTCACTCAGTTCGGAGGCGAGAATCTATCCCTGGCATGTTCGCCGAAGCTGGTAGAGACCGCGGTAACCTGCGGCGCCCGGCGGGCGCAACGGTTTTTGACTGTCTCCGAGGTGGTGATCCATAAGTCAGTCAAACAAACCATGGGTGAAATTGGAGACGCCGTAGAGATGGAGAGCCTGGGAGTTCTGGTTGCTGCCCAGGCAGCAAGAATTCCTGCGGTGGCCATCCGCGCGATTTCCGACCCGGTTCACAAGGACATACCCATTGATTTCAACCAGGTTCTCGACCGCGGCGGCAAGGTCCGCCCGAAAACACTGCTGCGAGAAATCGTGAACCAGCCGGCCGCGATTCCGGGTTTATTGGCATTCGCGCGCGATGCCCGCCGCGCTGCGGTCTCGCTGGCAAAATTTCTGGACCGCTACGTCCGTCTCTTGGACGAATTCGACGACGCAGCGAAGGCCATGGCTCTGGTGGCGACGGCATGAGCAAGGTCCACACCGAGCCGAGCGTCCACCTCGCAGACCTCCGGGCGAACTCCGTGATGCGCGCGGGCGTCTATCGCGGCGCGGGGAAAGTCACCGTCGAGGATGTGCCGGTTCCGGAGATCGGCGCGGGCGAAGTCCTGTTGCGCGTCGCATCCTGCGGCATTTGTGGCACGGACATCAAGAAGATCAAGCACGGCTTCGTCAAGCCGCCGCAGATTTTTGGACATGAGATTGCCGGCACCGTGGTCGAAGTGGGTAGGGGCGTCACCAGGTGGAAGCCCGGCGACCGCGCGGTCAGTTTCCACCACATCCCCTGCGCCACATGTTTTTATTGCCGCCACAAGCTGTATTCGCAATGCGCCACTTACAAGAAGACCGGAGTCACCGCGGGCTTCGATCCCAACGGCGGCGGGTTCGCGGAGTACGTGCGCGTGATGCCCTGGGTGGCCGAGCGCGGCATGGTCGCCATCCCGCCCGGGGTCAGCTTTGACGAAGCAACTTTTGTCGAGCCGTTAAACACCTGCTGGAAAGCGGTGCGCAAGGCTCGCGTGGCGCCCGGCGAGATCATCGTTGCCATCGGGCAGGGGCCCATCGGACTTCTGCTGATGATGCTGGCGCGCCTCGAAGGTGCCCACCTGATTTCCAGCGATCCGCTCGCCGCGCGTCGCGCGAAGAGCCTGCAATGCGGAGCCGAGGAATCGCACGACCCCGCCGCGGGCACGCTGCGCAAGGCTCTTTTGGCGCGCACGGATGGCCGCGGCGCCGATGCCGTTTTACTTGCTGTTCCCAGCCCCGCTCTGGTTCCCGAAGCGCTCGAGCTCGCCCGGCCCGGGGGGCGTGTCCTTCTCTTCGCGCACAACGATCCGGTGATGCGCATCGAATTTCCCGCCGCCGCGGTGGGAGTCGAGGAAAAGGAAATCCTCGGCAGCTACAGCGCGGACGTAGACCTCCAGGCGGCTTCGGCGCAACTGGTCTTCGAGCGCAAGCTGCCGCTCGAGAGCCTGGTGACCCACCGCTTCCCGTTGCAGGATTTCGCACAAGCGTTGGACCTCGCGGCGCATCCCGTCGCGGATTCGTGTAAAGTGATTGTACGTCCCGGAGAAAAATGACCATACCGCTGGAGATGACCGCGGCCGTGCTCTACGGCCGCGAAGATGTAAAGGTTGAGCGCGTGCCCACGCCGGTGATCGCCGACGACGAGGTACTGGTCCGCGTCCATGTGGCGCTCACCTGCGGCACCGACCTCAAGGTCTGGAAGCGCGGCTACCACGAGCGCATGATCACGCCCCCGGCGCTTTTTGGACATGAGCTGGCCGGGGTGATCGCGGCCGTGGGGCCCGCGGCCCGCGGCGGAGTTCATGTGGGCATGCGCGTGGTGCCGGCGAATTCGGCGCCTTGCAACGCCTGCCTGTTTTGCCGCAAGGATCGCCAGAATTTGTGCGAGGACCTGCTGTTCAATAATGGCGCGTACGCTGAATATGTGCGCATCCCCGGGCGCATCGTGCAGCGCAACCTGTTGCAAATCCCCGACCAGGTCTCTTTCCGCGACGCCGCGCTCGCCGAACCGCTGGCCTGTGTCCTGCGTGGGATTGAAGAGAGCCGCGTGCGCACCGGCGACACCGCCGTAGTGGTGGGTTGCGGCCCCATCGGACTCAAGTTCGTCCGCGTGCTCTCCACCCGCGGCGTGCGCGTGATCGCGCTCGGTAAACGCAAGGGCCAGGTGCAGAACGCGGAGCGTGTGGGCGCCTGCGCAGCCTTCGATGTGGAGACACTCAGCGACCCGATCAACACTGTCCGCGAGTTGACCGACGGCCAGCGCGGCGCGGATGTCGTCATCGAGGCCGTGGGTATGCCCATTGCCTGGGAATGGGCGCTGGGAATGGTCCGCCGGGGCGGCACGGTCAATCTGTTCGGGGGCTGCCCGCATGGCACCGAGGTCCGCCTGGACCCCACCGCGCTCCATTACTCGGAGATCACCATCCGCTCCACCTTCCACCATACTCCGCGGCACTTCCGCGAGGCGTTGGAGACCATCGCGCGCGGTGAAGTGCGCGCCGGCGATTTCGTCTCCGGCGAAATCCCGCTCTCCGACCTGCCGCGCGAATTCGAGAAGATGACGCACCGCAACGGCCAGATGAAGACCGCGGTCATCCCGTAATCGTGCCACGCTCCGGCGCCGTGCGTCGCGGCTGGTGGACCGAACCGATGCAATTACCTGCCGAACTGGAAATTGCGCGTGGGCTGCCGCCCGCCGGCTGTCCGGTGGAGGAAGCCGAGCGATACACCCACTGGCTGGCCACCCACCACTACGAAAACTTCAACGTGGTTTCCTGGCTCCTGCCGCGCCGCCTGCACCAGGATTTCTATAATCTTTACTCCTATTGCCGCTGGGCCGACGATCTGGGCGACGAAGTCCCCGGTGCCGCGCGCGCGCTGCAACTGCTGGATGGCTGGGAGCAAGAGCTGCGCAACTGTTACGCGGGCCACGCGCAGCATCCCGTATTTGTCGCCCTCGCCGGGACGGTGCGCCGGCACGATATTCCGCAACAACCCTTTGCCGATCTTCTCCGCGCCTTCCGCCAGGACCAGACCACCAAGCGCTACGCCGGCTGGGACGCCGTGCTGGGCTATTGCCGCTACTCGGCCAATCCGGTGGGCCGCCTGGTGCTCTATCTGTGCGGTTGCCGCGATGCCGCGCGCCAGGAACTCTCCGACGCCACGTGCACCGCTCTGCAGCTCGCCAATTTCTGGCAGGATGTGGCCCGCGATTTGGACAAGGGCCGCATCTACATCCCGCTCGATCGCATCGCCGCGCATGGCCTGGTGGAAGGCGACATCGTCGCGCGCCGCTTCGACAGCCGCTACGTCGCCCTGATGAAGGAGTTGGTCGCCTACACGCGGGCGTTGTTTGACCGCGGCATGCCGCTGATCGAGCAGGTCCCGGCGGAATTGCGCGTGGATATCGAGCTTTTCACCCGCGGCGGCCTGGAAGTCTTGAAGGCCATCGAAGCTGTGGGTTACAACACGCTGGAGCACCGCCCGACGATTGGCCGCGCAACCCAGGCGCGCCTGCTGGGACGCGCCTTGCTCGTCCGGCTGATCTCGCCGCTGATGGCTTCGCGTGGTGCCGCTAATGGGCCCGGCGGACCCGGCGCATCCCTGGAAGGCGGCCATGCCTGAGACCGTGTCCTTGGATGAGTCCTACGAGCTGTGCCGGCGCATCGCGCGGGTTTCCGCGCGCAATTTCTATTACGGCTTCCGCCTGCTGCCCAGGGAAAAACACGGTGCGCTGTGCGCCCTCTACGCCTTCATGCGCTGGGTGGACGATATCTCCGACGCCGAAGGCGATGTCGCCGCCAAGCGCAGCGGCCTGGACACCGCGCGGCAAACGCTGGAGCGCGCGGTCGCCGGCAACTGTAGCGGCAACCCCATCCTCCCCGCGTTCCAGCACACGCTTGCAACCTATCGCATCCCGCCACTCTACATTCGCGAGCTGATCGCCGGTGCGGAGATGGACCTCTCCGTGACAAGCTACGCCACCTTCGACGATTTGCGTCTGTACTGCTACCGCGTGGCCGGGACGGTGGGACAGTGCTGCGTGCACGTCTTCGGTTATTCCGATCCCCGCGCGCTCGAGCTGGCCGAACGCCTGGGTCTGGCTTTCCAGCTCACCAACATCCTGCGCGACCTGGCCGAGGACAGCGCCCGCGGCCGCGTCTACCTCCCCCAGGAAGATTTCGACCGCTTGGGCTGCCGCGCTGCGGAAATTGCCGCATCGCCGCCGGGAAAGCAGGCCAGGGAGTTACTCGCATTCCAGGCCGAGCGTGCCTGGCGCTTCTACCGCGAGGGCGGGGAGCTTCTTTCCATGGTCGACCGCGACAGCCGCGCCGCGCTCTGGTCGCTGGGCAGGATCTACAGCGGCATTTTGGCGAAAATTGAACGCCGCGGGTATGATGTCGGTTCCCGCCGCGTGCGCCTCTCGGCTGCGGAAAAAACGTGGATCCTGGTCCGGGCGCAGTGCGGCTGGTGGTCGCGCGAAGATGGATTCGAAGAGCGTGATAGTGATCGGCGGAGGACTCGCGGGACTCTCCTCGGCCGTGGCGCTGGCTGAAGCCGGCTTCCGTTTATCTCTGCTGGAAAGCCGTCCCCGGCTGGGCGGCCGCGCGACCTCGTACACCCTCCCCACCGGCGAACACGTGGACAACTGCCAGCACGTCACCATGGCGTGCTGCACCAACCTGGAAGATTTTTACCGCCGCGTCGGCGCCGCTGGAAAGATCCGCTATTACGACCGGGTCGTATTTCTCGACCGTTTGGGACGCCGCGGCGTTCTGCGCCGTTCCTTTCTGCCGCCGCCGCTGCACCTGGCAGCTTCGTTCCTCACGCTTCCGTTCCTCGACTGGAAGGACAAGCTGGGCATTGGCCGCGCCATGTGGCGCATCGCCCGCGACGCCGGCAACTCGCCCAACGGCGGCGACACGACCATGCTCGCGTGGCTACAGGCGCACGGGCAGACTCCCGCGGCCATTGAGCGCGTCTGGCGTACCGTCCTGGTCAGCGCCCTCGATGAAGAGCTCGACCGCGCCGCGGCCCGCTACGGGATCGACGTTTTCTGGAAGGCATTTCTCAAGAATCGCCGCGGCTTTGAGATCGGCATCCCCACCGTGCCGCTCGCCGAGCTTTACGATGGCTGCCGCCAGGAGATCGAACGGCGCGGAGGCACGGTGCGCACGCGCGCTGCGGTGCGCGGGCTGCGCCTGGCCGGAGGACGCATCGCCGGGGCGGTGCTCGATGACGGCAGTGAGGTCGCCGCCGACGTCTACATCTCCGCGCTGCCGCACGACGCGCTGCTCGCCATCCTTCCGCCTGAGCTGGTCGCGGCCGAGCCCGTTTTCGCCGGCCTGCGCAACCTGCGCACTTCACCGATCACCGGAGTTCATCTGTGGCTCGACCGCGAAGTCACCGTCGAGCCTTTCCTCGCCCTGCTCGACCGCACCACGCAGTGGGTCTTCAATAAGACGCGGCTCTACGGCCAGACCGCGGAAAAAGGCCAGTACCTGCAACTGGTGATCAGCGCTTCATACCACATGGTCGAGCGCGGGCGTCAGGAGATCATTGACCAGTGCTGGGCGGAGCTGCGCGAGGCTCTGCCGGCCGCTCGCCAGGCCGAACTGGTCAGAGCTACCGTGGTCAAGGAAGTCGCCGCGACCTTTTCGCCCGCTCCAGGAAGTGACCGCTGGCGGCCCGATCCGGAATCTCCGGTGCCCAATCTTTTCCTTGCGGGAGACTGGACCAACACCGGCTGGCCCTCGACGATGGAGGGAGCGGTGCGCAGTGGCTATCGCGCGGCGGAAGCCGTCCTTGCGGCGGAGGGCCGCCCGGCGTCGCTTCTGGTTGGTGATTTGCCCGCTCAGGGCTTGGCCCGCCGCTGGGCGCATGAGTAATAAAGCTTTCCTGGAGTGCGGCGGCTCGCCGCCGCGGTTTTTGGCTCGATTATCTTCAGTTTTGCTTCCCGCTCATCCGCCGCATCCAACCGCGGGTCTCCGGCTCCCCAACTATCAGCAAGCACCCCGCATAAATCGCCACGCTCGCCACCCCGCGCAGAATCCATTGCATGCTCGTCGCCTGCGTAAACCACAAAAACCCAGCCATCGCGGCACCCGCGACAATCGGCCGCCACAAGCAAGGCAGCGCCGGCAGAGGCATCACGCGCGTCTGGAAGAAAACGTAAGCCAGCACGAACCAGACTAGGTCACCAACCACGGTCGCCGACGCCGCTCCCATCATTCCGTAGCGTGGAATCAACAGCAGGTTCAACCCCACATTCAGCCCGGTAGAGACCATGGCGCAGCGCAGGTCCAGCGCCTGGTGTCCCGCGGCGGTCAGAGCGTGGCGGTAGCTGCCGCGCAGAATGACGAACACCGCCGACCAAATCAGTATCGGCAGCACCGCGGACGACTCCGCATAACTTGCGCCAAATAGCAGCGCGATCACCGGCGCAGCCAGCAGCGTTCCCCCCGCGGCCAGCGGTGCGGCCATCAGTCCGGAAAGCCGCAGCGAGCGTTCCACCAGCCCGCGGAATTCTTCGCGGGATTCCGCATGGGTGCGCGAGAGGGCGGGGAAGAGGCCCACGAAATAGGTAAGCGGCAGAGCCAGGGCGATGGTCACCGGCTTGTACGCGGCGTTGTAGAGGCCGACGGTGCGCGCGCTGGTGAGAAAGCCAAGCAACACCGAATCGAAGTTGTAATTCAGCAGCCCCATGGCCTGCGAAGTGCCGATGGTCAGCGCCGGCCGCAGCACGACGAAGGCTCCGCGCAGCGTCACCGGGATGCCCCAGCCGTGCGCCCTGCCAAACACCGCGGCAAAGTAGCCGGCCAGCAGCGCGTCACTTCCAAATCGCAAGAGTGGCACAACCGCGACGCTTTCTGGTCCGCGGACGAAGACCAGGACCAGCAACGCGAAGGCCATCTGGCTGAGGACCAATCCCCAAGCCACTCGCGTCATCTCCTCGCGGCCGAGGAAAGCCCATTTCAACGATGCTGCCTGAGCAAACAGGCTCAGACAGTACAAACCCATCACCACAGTCAACTGCGGATAAGCGGGAAGGAAGGGCAACAGGCCGAAGAGCATCGCCGTGGCCACCATCGCCAGCACGAAGCGGAGCGGCAGGATGCGGCCGGCCAGCGCTTTCAGGTCGGATGTTCGCGAGGCCTCGCGCGTGGCCCACATTTCCAGGCCGCCGTCGGCCAGCAGCAGGAAGTAAACCAACAGCCCGCCGGCGAACTCCAGCATCCCGAAACGCTCGACCCCGAGAACGCGGGCGAGATAGACGAAGGCGAGGAAATTGAGCGTCTTGGCGACAGCGTCGCCGGCCGAGAGCCGCAGGATATTGCGAAACGCAGAGGCCAGGGCTTCACCTCGCTGGTCGAGGGAATCTACCATCCCCCGGGGAATCCAGCCACCGCCTAGCGCCGGGGGGAGTCGCGGAAGCCAACATTACAATCCCGTGAAGATTTTCACCGTAGAAAAGGCTTGTGCACCTACCGATCTGGATTCGGAGTATGATGGTTATCCGCCTAGGGGGTCCGCTGTGCCCGACCGGAAGTACAAGCACCGGGGTTACCAGGAAAAAGATAAACCCGAGAAACCGAAGGAAAGAGAGCGTGCGCCAGTTCCGCGGCCCAGACAGGAGCAGTTTGGCCCGCGCACGCCACGCATGGTCGGCAGTGTGACCCGCGCGCGCTGCGCCAGTTGCGGCGCAGTCTTGCTGGCCGGCTTCGACTCGGCAGGGAAATGCCCGCGCTGCGGGACCGAGCTGCACTGCTGCAAGCAGTGCGTCCATTTCGACACCGCAGTGCGTTTTGAGTGCACCCAACCCATCCCCGAGCGCATCGCGCGCAAGGACGCGCGCAACGAGTGCACCTTCTACCAATTCCGAACCACCGTGGAGAAAGACACCTCGCCGAGCAGTCCGGCACCCAGCCCCATCAGCACCATTCCCAGCGCTGCCCCCAATACCGCCCGCAAGGCTTTCGACGACTTGTTCAAGAAGTAAGCCCTGGCCGCCGGTTCATTCTCCCAGCAAGCCATCCCCACAGCTTATCGGCGCGGATTGCAGCTCATGTCCTGTTCACGGTGAACTTGGACCTGAGCAACAACTGATGCAAGGACTCTCTATTCTCTGCGGGTTTTACTTTCGGCCGGCAGTGACAACGGGAAGAGCGTCGGCTCACGCGCCGCCTCGCTGGCAATCGCCTCCAGCTCGGGATAGTGGTGCCGCAGCGTCTCCGGCACCTTCACTTTTTCCCCGGTCAGCAGGCGCACGAGCTGCAGCGCGTTGACCACTGCTTTGCCCTGGTAGTGGTTGTTGGTGATGACAAACGTGTTCCCGGCTTTGCTGGCCACCTTGTCGATCCGTTCCGCCCAGGGTTCGAGCTCTTCCTGCGAATAGAGGTAGTTGTAGCGCTCCGAAGGCGGGAGAGCGGGGTCGTCGCTGAACCAGGTATCGTAGCGGCGGCCATGCAGGCGGAAATAGCCGAGCGGGGAAGTGACGCGCTCGCTGGGCCGCAGCGAGCGGCCAATCACCGGCTGGTCGAGGTTGCAAAAGCCCACTCCGCGCTCGTGCAGGAATTGGTAGAAGCCGGGGACGTTCCAGGTAGCGTGGCGCACTTCAACCACGCGCGGGTAATCGCGGAAAAGATCGAGCAGTTTTTCCAGGTGCGCGCGAGTCTCCTTGGTCTGATGAAAAGAGAATGGGAACTGCAGCAGCACTGCCCCCAGCCGCCCCGCCGCATGCAGGACGTCAAACCCCGCGCGGACTTCGGCGACATCGCTTTCCGCCGCGCTGCCCTCGTGCGTGAATCTCTGCCAAAGTTTGGCGGTGAATTGAAAGCGCGAATTGGAGGAAACGCGCTCGATCCATTGCTGGCAATGCGCCGGGCGCAGCGGCTGGTAGAAGGAAGTGTTGATCTCGATGGTGTCAAAAAACTCGGCCAGGTAACTGGCCGGGTGGAAATCGCGCGGCCGCGCGGCCGGGTAGACGATTCCGCCCCAGTCTTCGTAGGACCATCCCGCCGTGCCCACGCGCACCACGCCGCGTGCGCTTCCCCCCGTTTTGCGCCTGGTTGTCACCCTGCCTCGCTGAGTGGTTCCGGTGTAAGGGTCGCAGTTGAGGCTACGCCGCGGGGCGAAGAGGTGTCAATTCGTCCCCAAACACCCAGCAGGCTGCATCCGCGGAGCGCCATGGGTATTCCCGGGGGCCCTGGCGCGGGGAGTACTCCTGGTACCTTTGGTTCATTGCATTTGCCGGCCGCCGCTGCTACCTTCGGGATGCTGATGACTGCCCCCACGGCATTCTCGGCTTCTGCCTCTTCACACCTCCTTCCACCAGGGTGCAACCATGAAGACTAGCCTCAGCTTCAAAGGTCTCTCATCACACGATAGCGCGGAAAAGGAAGTAGCCCACTTCACCGGGAAACTGCAAAAACTGCTGAAAAGCTATGAACCCGATCTGGTGCAGTTTCACGGAGCATTTGAGAAACATCCGCGGCGCATCGAGTACAAGCTCTCCTTGACGCTTTCGCTCCCCACCGGCACGCTGCACGCAGTGTGCGAAGCGTCCGCCGTGCGGGCCAGCGTAAAGCAGGCGTTTGAGGATCTCGAGCGCCAGCTCAAGAAGCTGCAGGAAAGGCTGCGCCACGACTACGGTTGGAAGCGCAAACGCCCCCGCGATTTCGCCACCGCATCCTGAGTTCACGGGCGTGCCCAGCAGAGTGAGCACCACCTTCCTGCGTCCGTTGGCGCAACGGAGACCTGGCACTGCTTCGCGCGGCGGTAACATGGCTTTCGGAAATCGCCGACTTTGCTCCCGGACCCTTCGGCCCTCACGTGCTGCCCCTTTCCTGCCGATACTTCCGAATGAACTCGTTCAGGAAGCACGTCAGGGATCCGGCTCATTGCAACCGTGAGCCCGGGGAAGGACTGACTCATGGTGGAGCTGGCGCCAAAGCCCGCAACGGTCCTCGTGGCTGACGATCAGCAGGTCAACTGCGAAATCTTTTCCGAGCTCCTGGGAGCGGCAGGCTACAGCGCGGTCTGCGCCACCACCGGCGGGGAAGCGCTCGAACTGCTCAAGACGCAACCGATTGACCTGGTCCTTCTTGATGTCCAGATGCCCGGCCAGAGCGGGTTTGCCGTCTGCCGGGAAATCAAGTCCAATGCGGCTACGCGGTTGATTCCCGTGGTCATCGTCACAGGACTTCACGGAGCCGATGACCGCATCGAGGGAATCGAATGCGGCGCTGATGATTTTCTAAACAAGCCGGTGAACCGCGTCGAATTGCTGGCCCGCGTGCGCTCGCTGCTCCGGCTGAAGCAGTTTACCGACGAACTGGAGAATGCCGAGACGGTCTTGTTCAGCCTGGCCGCGAGCATCGAGGCCAAAGATCCCTATACCGAGGGTCACTGCGACCGTTTGTCGGTGTATTCAGTCGCGCTGGGCGAGCGCCTCGGCCTCAGCGAGGAACTACGCGTAGCACTGCGCCGCGGAGGAGTGGTCCACGACCTCGGCAAGGTCGCCGTACCCGAGCAGATATTGCGCAAGCCCGGCCCTCTGACGCCGGAGGAACGCACCATCATGGAGCTGCATCCCGCCACCGGGGAGCGCATCTGCGCACCGCTCAAGTCCTTTCGGTTGGTTCTGCCAATTATTCGTCATCACCACGAAAAGATGAACGGCAGCGGATACCCCGACCGCTTGAAGGGGGAGGAGATCCCTCTCACCGCCCGCATCCTCTCCGTCGTGGATATTTATGACGCACTTACTACGGACCGTCCTTACCGCAAGGCCATGTCGCAGGAGCAGGCGTTTGCGCTGATGCGCGAAGAAGTGAAACGCGGCTGGTGGGACCCCGCCTTGGTGAAGGAACTAGAGACGGTGATGGCCGCTTCCCAGCCATCGTTGACCGGCCCTAGTACCATGTAAAGTTTGCCAAATGGGTGTCGAAATGTCCCTCTGAAAGGTAGCCTTCCCGCTGGCCGTAGCTGAAGGTCTTTAGTTTTCTGGTACATACGCTTCAACGGGTTGGCTCGCGAGTTGCCCTAGGTGTGGCACTGGCGCAAGCCGGATCCCTCCTCGCGGAAACAAGGGTGCGGACACCGACTGAAGGGGGAAAGATGGGCAGCAGCTCGGGCATGGCAACTGAACCCACACCGGCGGTGCCGAATAGATTATTTCTGGAACGGCGCTCAACGCGTCGCTATCAGGTATCGTTGCCCCTGGCTATCCTCCCCTTCTCAGACCGCCTGATGCTGCACGAGCAAGTCGGCCTTCCCACAGGCAGAACGGGCGACATCTCCACCGGCGGTATCTATTTCACCACCTATGAGCCGTTCACCCCAGGGTGTGAGCTTGCCTTCACGCTTGTCCTTCCGCCCGACCTGACCCGTGGCGGGGAAGTCATAATCTGGGCCCAGGGCAAAGTGGTGCGGACGGAAAAGAGATTGGAAAAAGGAATCGAACGCATGGGCGTGGCGGCGACCATCGAGAGATTCGAGATCGTCAAAGCAATCCGCGGTGTCTCGAATTGTACGGGGCCAGGACGCAGCGGGCTTGACCCGCTTCTTCTGTCTCCAAATAAATGATTTTGCTACGCGCAAGGAGCACTCCCGTGACAAACAACTCTAGGTTGGGTCGGCGTCGCAGTCAGCGTGTCACCCTCAGCATGCCCATCATGGTTTCCGAGGCGCACGCAGACCGCCTCGTCACCATGGAACGCACACACACCTTGGCGGTCAACCGTTACGGCGGACTGATCGCTGTGCG
The DNA here is from genome assembly GCA_041485165.1 of Terriglobia bacterium. Lineage (GTDB taxonomy): Bacteria > Acidobacteriota > Terriglobia > Acidiferrales > UBA7541 > JAAFGT01. Next base: position 24,611 of record JBGPJC010000014.1, read on the forward strand.
GTCCGGCGTGAACCGCGGCCAAAGCTTGTTGATGACCAACACTGTTTCGCGGGTGAGCACGGAATGCCGCGTCGTCTAGCTGGGTCCCAATCACCAGGACAAACGGCAGGTGGGGGTTGAATTCGTGGATCCCGTCACCGACTTCTGGAATATCTCTTTCCCGGGCCCTGGCAGCAAACCATTTCTGGATTAGATCTAATCCTCAAAGGAATCGCTCTGCTCTGCGTCGTTCCGGGCACGTCCGCGCAGCGATGCGCAGCAAAACACAACACCAAGTGACACCACTACTGACACTGCGCCACTTCCGGCTCCTGCGCTCGTTGCGGTGCATGTGCACTAAGCCGTTTTCCTGTAAGATGTTCTGAACGATTCCAGGGGCGTAGCTCAGCGGTAGAGCAGCGGCCTTTTAAGCCGTTGGTCGTGGGTTCGATCCCCACCGCCCCTACCATGCAACTAGTTGACATTCACCGGCTTCCTTTGAGACTTGGCCACATCTGGACACAAAATCCGGGCGACTTTCTCCGCTGCGTCGCGCTGCTCTGAGCCAACGATGTGAATGTAGTAGCGCATCGTCGTACTCGCGTCAGCGTGGCGCAACTGAGTTTGTGCAACCTTCACCGAGGCACCGCTCGAATGCATCAGACTCCCGTGCCCGTGCCGGAAAGCGTGCATCCCACAGCGAGGAATCGAGAGGGCATCCAGAATCGGCCAGAGCCGATGCTGTACGACCTTGTTTTCACTGTATGGATTGCCCCGGCGATTCGAGAACAGCAACCGCTTTTCGTTTGGACGCCATAGCGCAGGAAAAAAATTTGCGAGCGTTTCGGCTAGTGGCCCAGGCATCGGCACCGTCGCCACACTGCGAGAACTCTTCGGCGAGATGAGATGACTGTACCAGGCCGAGCGCCGGACGAAGATCAACCGCTGCTCGAAGTCCAGATCGTCAATTGAGAGTCCGAGGACCTCGCCCGGTCGAAGTCCTGTCATAGCAGCAAGCGCGAAAATGGTGCGCCACGGCTCAGAAGCAAGCGCCAGAATCGAGCGCACTTGTTCCGCCATGAAGAACCGCGCAGGTTTCCCAGGGTTCGAGCAAGGAACGACAAGATCAGTTTGCTGGAATCCTGCCACAGCGTAGCCCCACTTTCGCGCCATCTTGAGAACCGAAGCGAGAGTGCCGAGAACATTCAGAATCGTGTGCCGACTCCGCCCTTTCGCCAGCTTGCCCACAAACGCCTGCACCTGCTCCTGTCCGATTTCGTCCAACCGCATACGACCAAACGCCGGGACAAGATGAAAACGCAGATGCGACGCCGTGACCTTAGCCGTCGAGGGCTTCAACAAGTCAATCACCTGTTTCTTCCAGTTCTCAGAGAACTCCCCGAACGTCGCCCGCTTCACTGGCCGATAGTCGAGACGATTGACACGGGCAAGAAATGACGCAGCTTCTCGCTCCGCTAGTCTCTTAGTCCCGAGTTCCTCGACCGTACCAAGCAACGTAGTCCTCTGCTCCCTCTTCACCGTTCCGTCAGCGAGCACAACATCCTCCCGCCAGCGGAGATTCCATTGCTTTCCTCTACGACGAACACTTCCTTTTTGGTAACGTCGGCGAGCCATGATCACCCCTGGCCCGCTGACCTGTTGCCCCTGGCGCGGGAGCGTAGCACAGTTAGAAGTACTAAGAAGCCGCATCTTAGTCGCCCTTCAACGATGCCAGTGCCGAAGTGTTTGCCTATAGGCCCGGCTCGAATCGTCAGGGGCCGAAGATTCCGCGACGACACGCCGTCCCACTGGGACCGTCGGACGCACAGGTTCTAGACCGACTCGAAAATCCCAATGGCAGCGCCCCACATCCCGTCCGATGTACCGCCCGACGTAGTAACCGGCGTCCGATTCCCAAGGCAGAATCCGATTGAACCCGGCGTCCTTCCAGAGCATTTCCTGCAAGTCTTTCCAGCGGTACTCGAAAAGGCCAGGCCAAGAAAGACCGCAATGCAGGTGAAGCCGTCCGCCGAGTTCTCCGAACTGGTCGGCGACGAAGTACTCCACACGGCTGTGAACCTGTCCCTGGATCCAAAGAATCATTCGCTCAAAAGAGTGATGAGCAAAATCCGCGGATGGCTCCGGCTGTTCTATCGGAAAGCCCCGCGTCCACGGAAAGTGCGACGTACGAAACGTCAGCGTCAGAAACCAAAGCCAGCGGCCAGTGAGAGTCCGCCGGCCGAGGCTGTCAATGAACGCCCCAATGCGATCCGCGAAACAAAGCCGACAGCGGCAGGCCGCGCGGTGCTTGCGCCGCCGAAGCGCACGGCATGGAGCGCAACAACAGAAGGTGCGCCGCATCTTCGTCCGCTGGCAAACGCGCGGAAGAGTCCGCCGATCCGGGTAGACCACGTTCGGACCAGGCCTTAGCTCCGATGCAAGAGTCAGCCCCGCTTCCACCAGCCGTTCGCGTAGCCAGACAAACGAAGTGTCCGGCGAAACCATGATTACCTCTGCCTGATTTGCCTTCGCCATGAGTCTGCCCTGCGCTTCCCGTGCTCGTCGAGACACACCCCGTGGAATCAAGTATGGAAGCCGCTCAAATTCGAGCGGTCCATGCGCGCGACAGTTCAACTAGGCTCGCGCCACGCCTTCTCTTTGCCCCTCTCCCCCCGCCCTCTCCCCGCGCAAACCCGGCGCGGTGAGAGGGAGCGCGTTTACCACCTAAGGGCTGTTTAGGGCCCCGAATCGTGGTGGGCAGCCTCTCAGCCCTTGAGGTGGCAGGTTGCTCGCCAGCAGAGCCTGCGCTTGGCGCCCAGAGGCTGCCCACGTCGAGTCATGGGCGAGTGACCTCAACATCGAAATTCGCCCGTGGCGAACCTTTGCTCGTAGGCTTCAGGCCAGTGCATTCCACATGAATCTGGTCCCCTACCTGGAGCGCTTCGAGGCCCGCTGCCTGTAGTGCCATGCGAAAGCCGGTGAGATTTCCAATGGAAACCTGGTCCACGCGCTCACCGTCCAGCTCGACCGCGTTCACCAGGTCCAGGACGTAACAAGGTCCGTTGTCAGACCCAAAGGTGCGTACTACCTTGCCGGCGATCTTCACGCCGGGCTTCCAGAACTCCGCACTGAGAAACGCGCTATCCGCGCCCTCAGTGCGCCCACGAAATAGCTTGGACATTTGGCAAACCTCCTAATTTGAATTTTGGAAAAGTCTTGTAGGGACATCGAGCACTCTAGCAGTGCCACAAACGACGGAAGGGGCAGGCAATGACTCGACAACAGCCAGAAGGTCAAGCCCCAGATGCGCGAGCAGATAGGACTCGGAAGGGTCCCCCACAAGCAATGCAACTTCCGCTAGGAACTTCAGCTCATCGACGGCGTCAAGCAAAACCCTTGAACGGTCCCTCGTCGAGTGATAACCTTCCGATTGCATATCCGTTCCGTTTTGGCCCGGTGCCGAGCCACAAGCAAGACACCGGGCACTCCCTTTCTCAGTACTTCCGAATGGCTATTCTCAGTCTGTTTCCCGCCGGCCTGTGTTGCGTGCCGAATGTAAAAGCAGCAAGGGCTCGGTCGGCGAATTTCTGAAGACACAGCGCATAGGCATTTTGTAAATCGGCTCAGTGAAGGCCCTACTGCTTTTGGCGGTAGTTGAGAAACGCGGTAAATGCAGGCTTTTTGGAGAGTGTCTGTTTATAGTATAAACGGGCTCTGAGACAGCTCATAGGTGCGTGGGGTCAGGATTTCCTCAAAAAGATGCTTCCTTTCGGCGGAGTTTGTGGTTTATAGTATAAACAATCAAATGCTTGACACAGTTGTTGCTTATTGTCGTGCGGAAGACGTGAGCCTTCGCGAATTCGCCGATGAACTAGGGACCTCGCCTGCGGCTCTCACGGAAGCAATCCACGGGCGTGGCAGTCCGAAGTATCTTCGACTACTCGCTCACGGAGTGCCTGACGTGAAGAGAGTGTTCGCTGAGCGGAAACGAACCGGCGAGGTTGGCCATGATGTCCCGAAGTGTCGTGGATGCAAGTCTCCGATGACGAAGAGCAGCGAACGCCATCATTATTTGCATCGGCAACTGCTGAAGTGCTGGACATGTAAACGGAAGTGCAATGCTGGAATGTATGGCGTGCCGGTGCATGGAGAATCCGCCGGTACATTGATCCGCCTAGATCTCGCGCGAAATCCGAACACAGGCGAGAAAGTCCGCATTCCTTGGCGCCACAAGGAGAGCTCTTACGAGAAACGCTACGGCCTGGTCTGGTGCGATCAAACATCACGGCGTCCCGATGGATGCGGGAGCATCCTGACGTATCAGCGACCCCATTCTTCGGGTTTGAGCATCTTCGGACATCAGAACCGCGAGTTCTGCAAAAAGTATCTCGGCCAACCCGTCTACTGTTGGGCGGGAAAGGTTGTAGACAAACCCGAGCGAACGTCATTGCTTCCCAAAAAGGCCCGGATCTGTCCACACTGCAAGGGGCGCGTCTATCGAAGAATGGGGGAAGCATATTCACTTATGAACCCTCTGAGAGCAGAGCGCCCGGAGCTGGTCCGCTGCCACTGCACGGTATGCAAGAGAACCCTTTACTTCAACGTAAGGCTCGGTAGGTTCCAGGATGACTTGCCCATTGGAATGCGACCAGTCGACGACCCCCACCGCCCATCGTGCCGAGAGTGTGGACCAACACATCGGTTCGCGTTGCGTGCGCGAACCTTCGCTAAGAATCCTCTCCTCGCACCGATGTCGGTGCGAATTCGCCTTAAAGGGACAAAAGCCAAGGGCAATGAGATTGTGGCAATCAGGTACTCCTGCTGTCACAGGGTAACGTGGAAGTTCCCCGATGGAAAGTTGATCACACGGCGTTCGAAGGATTCCAATGATTCGCGAGCCATTCGTCCACCAGATCCTCAACCCGTTCGCGTCCAGCAGTTAGGTCCAGCGGCAGATACTCAATCAGAGTCGGCCGGATCTCCTGCTTGATTTCTTGGGCATATTTGTACTGTTGGCCCTCGAAATCCCAGCCGTCAGGCTTTGCCTGCAGCTCGCCGAGGTAGGAGTTAACGCGGTATAGATGCGTGTCGGCTTCACTCTCAAGCCTGGCCTTGGCTTCCACAGCTTCGCGGGTGGCCCTCTCTTCGGCCGCAGCAACCTCGCGCTCGGACCTGCGCTGCGTCTCTGCGGCAATAAACGACTCCAGGGCAGCATCTCGGGCAGCATCAAATTCTGACTTGCTGGCGCCAACCGGCAGCCCGGCGAAAGCCGTTCGCACGGCATGCTCCGCCTTCGCCTTTTCCTGAGAGCTGGCGGAGCGGAGGAGTCCTGCTATTCGGCCTTCTATGCCGACGAGGGCCGACCGACAATTTTCGCTGTGGAGATATTCGTCGTACACCGATTTGCCGGCCGTGCGCGCTGCGGAGATCATCTGCTCAAGTGTAGCTGTTTCTGGTAGCTTGGCGATCGCGGCCTTGGCAGATTCGGTGGCGCGGAGTTCCCACTCACTCGGGGTTCCGCCGTAACCCCTGGCAAAGAACGATAGTTGATTGCGTGCTTCGTTCGCGGCCGTTGCCGCTGCCTGGGCACGCCTCCACGGGGTCAACGCCTTTTCGACAGTTGCGCGGACTGCGGCCGCTACGACATCGTCGGCGTACTCGTACATTTCGCTGAGTGATTGCCGGACGGCGTGCTGCACATCGACCGTGAGTTCCGAGGGTACATTTGTGAGGGCCAACCTGAGCCAGTGGGATTCCCACTCGAGGCGGGCCCGGGCGGCTCGCTCCTCGCGCTGGGCTTCCTTGTGATCGTGGCGGCGGCGTATGCCCGCTGCCTCTGAGTCTTGACGCATGTGCTTTTCTTGCTGCTCTCGTGCTCGTTGCGCGGCGTCTTGCTGTTCTGCTCGCTCACGCTGTTCCGCGTCGAGCTCCTGCAGGGCGATTTTGGCTCTTTTTTCTTGGAGCGTGAGGTTTAGCTCCTCCACGTGTTCCTTTTTTTGACGAAGGATGGTTGAGGGCTGCGAGGCAGAGTGGTTTGAGGTCGCTGTCGCTGGGGGACCGTGGCCCGATCCTTGGAGAATTGCTTCGACGCCTGCCGGCGGGATGCGCCACTGGCCTCCGGGCGTCTGGTAGGCGTGCACGGACCCTCTTTCGATATATCGTCTGACGGTGCGCGGATCCGTCCCCAGAATGCGCGCAGCCTCAGTAACAGAGATGGGCGTATCCCCGGCGATCTGCCGAGTTGCCGCCCTATTTGCCGCTCTGTTTTGTACTGATTGCCGCCGACCTGCCCGAGTTTTGGTTCGGGTTGCCCGACTTTGGGATGTTCGACTTTGTTTCATTTGTCCGTTCACTCCGCACGCCATTCTACACCAACTTGTCCACCTTGGCTGCTTGGGCCTTGACGAATTAAGACACAATGTCTTAAGCTGTCACAGATGAAGCTGTACACGACAGTTCGAGCAGCGAAGAAACTCGGCATCGCCCGCGATACGCTCTACCGCTGGATGCGTGACAAGAAAATCGGCGCAAAGATCACACGTGCGGGTGAATTCCGGTCGCCACTCTGGACCGAAGACGATCTCAAGTCGATCCGGAAGTACATGAATGAAAACCCGCACCACAATCGACGGAAGAGACAGAAGAAATAAACGAAGCGGGACGCTCCGATGTAGCAAGCATCGGCCGCGCCCCTGAACACCAAAGGAGGAACGAACTCCGATGGCATCTATAGCGGGACGTTATTCCATTACTGTGGCTCCCGCAAGCTATCCGCTCGACGATGGGCCTAAACTACCCCGTTGTCGGCGGATTTTCTCGAACACACAACTCGTCGAGAGATTCTCCACTTGGCTACAGGCTTGTGGGCGTGCGCGCTCCACGATCGATGGTTACGCGCGAACAATCCGTAAGTTCGCTACCTACCTCAACGGCCGCTGCCTTAGATCCGCAGGCCGCGATGATGTTCATGCGTTCCTGGCGGCGCTAGTCGAGACCGGAGTAGCCCGCGTCACTTTACACGGAGCACTCTACAATCTGCGGATTTTCTACGACTTCCTGAAGCTCGGCGACCTGGTACGCATCAATGCCGCACGCCAGGTGTCGGCGGGCAAAGCTCCGAAACTACTGCCACAAGTACTCAACGTTTCCGAAGTTGAACAGCTCATCGACGCCGCGGTCACGCCGCGGGATCGCGCCCTACTAGAGTTCCTCTACGCCACAGGGACCCGCAACGCCGAAACCGTTCGAGTTCGGATTGAGGACGTCGACTGGCGTCGGCGCACGGCCAAAGTGCTCGGCAAGGGCCAAAAAGAGCGCATCGTCTGCTTTGGACGGAGCGCTGCAAAGGCTCTCGAGATCCACCTAAGCGACCGGCAGAGCGGGCAAATATTCCGAATGTGCGGCCGGACACTCGGAAAGATCGTTCGTCGGACGGCGAAACACGCAAACCTCGGACGGGTTACTCCACATACGCTCCGTCACAGTTTTGCGACCCACCTGCTGCAGAACGGCGCCGATCTGCGAATAATTCAGGAGCTCCTGGGGCACAGCTCACTTAGCACAACTCAGCGATATACACACCTTCAGATATCAGATCTGCGCAGCATGATTGAACGCTGCCATCCGAGAGGTTAAGACCATGACGAAACTGGCCAAGGTTGAAGTGATGTTGCCGAGAGCGGCCGAGCGAAAGGTCGATGACCTTCTGGTGTTCGACGCCCGCTGTGTCGATGTCGGCACCCGGCAGGAACTCCTGGGGATGTTGCCCCAGCTCGTGCATCTGCGCCGCGCATGGAGCGCGCACTTCCTGGAACATGGTTGCCTTGCCTGCCCGAAACCTGACCCAACCATCCCGATCGCCGCAAGGCTGCGCCGTCGAGGATCGACCTGGGCGGAAATTTACGACATCACCGCTATACCCGCCGCAACTCGCGCAGAGCGCAAGCGGTTCCAGAGGTCCGTTCGCCGCAAACTTGCTCACTTGGACGCTCCCGCCAGGAAACCTTCACAATCGTATGGAGCTGGCGGATTTTGCGACCGATGCTACGCGAGGCTCCGCCGCGAGTTTGCTACGACGCTACGCAAAATGCACGCCGGCAGAGATGCCGCCGCGGAGACGGTCGCGCTCACAAGAGAGTACGATCTGGCACAATGGCTGCTCGGCAGTTAGCCGAAGGAGAGGAACGGACTTGCCATGATGAACATACGGATTGAAGTGGAGCTAGACTCAAAGGAACGTGTGCCTTTGGACGCCGCTAGTGCCTTGCGCGAAAGCGTGGAACGTACGGCCGGTATTAGGGTCGTCGCTCGCGCGCATTTCGTGATCGAAGAGGAAGGGGTCCAGGAACCTCTGCACCTGTACCCTTTTCGGGTTCTCAAGAAGGGGGACCTGGAATACATCACGGTGGGTCTCGGGAAAGGCGCGCCGCCGCTACCTGAAATTGTCTTCGGAGGAGAAGCGAAAAGCCGTCTCTATGAATTCATCCGACAAGAGACAGCGCGGCTGCTCAACAAAATCAATTAAAGGTCTGTTCTAGCGCCGTTTTCCACCACCGACAATTCCCGACGTCAGGGGACCGGCAACGACCATGCCGATGGCGACAAGAGCGAACCACTTCGCGTTCGTCTGAAACCAAACCGTCCAATCCGTTGTCGCAGGCTTGCCACGCTCGGCGGCCAAAACATCTCCAGAAGTCGCCCCGGGTCCCAATTTCTGAACAGCCTCTCTTCTCAGCTCCAGATCGATTCGCTGATTCGCCAAATCTGTTCGCTGGTTGAGGAGATAAACGCCAGCTAGAACCGCCAGGACGCCTGCAGCAATCGCTCCGATAATCACAACCGGAGCGATGCCGAGGCCGCTCATTGTCGGCCAGCTGGCCAGCGGAAGAGGTGAAGGCGGGTCGCCGAAGGCCTGGGTATAATAGTCCGCGTACCGCATCACCAACGAATTGAAGTCGCTGACAATTTGGCGAACCTCGAGATCTGCGGGGGCCTTCGATGCCAAGTCTTGAACTTTTTGTTGTGTATCCGCGAAGACGCCGGAGATCTCATGCCACGCTGACTCCTGCGCGAGATCGTAAACTCCGAAAGCCGTGCTGATCTCGGTAGGAATCGCCGCCTGTGGGAAACTCCGTGCAGAAGTGGATGGGGCTCCAGGAGCGGCCTGTGCTCCGCCAAATTGGTTCATAAGTGACGAAGCAACATCAGCGAATTCCGGGGTCCCTGGGGCGTAGTTTGCGAGCAGATCGCTTAGCTGCTCTTCTGTCGCGCCCATGACCACGAGTGTGTGGATGACCCCCATGTCGTAGCCGTCGTCCCGAAATGCAGCGAGCGTGTCCTCGGTTGGAACAGAACCAAGGCCGTGGAGAAACATGGGTTCGAACGGGCGTGACTGGCCCATTCCAGATAGATGGCTGGCGGCGTAGGGGTCGGTCTGATGGTACGGCCGATGGCCAACCGTGGGGCTTGTATATGCGACTCTGTACATCAGCTCAAGACTCCTTTCTCTCGCCCTATTCTTTCTCAAGATCCGAGATCTTCTGACGGAGCCCTAAAATCTTTGCTTGCCTTTGCGAGACACGGATCCTCTCGTAGGCCGGTCGAGTCCTCCAGCCACCAAGGAAGAACAGAAACGCCAGACTTCCCATTACGAAAGGCAAGCCACTCTCGTTCGCCTGGCCAGGCAATTCCGGTGGGAGATCCGGGCCTTGTACGACACTGATATCCGGCGCAGGAGCTCCCTGATCATCACCAAGTCCCCGCAGAATCCAACTACCTGGATCTCGGACCGTGCAAGGCCTCATCGCGTACCTCTGACCGATTCATGGATGCCCTCTCACACCGTACTTTCTTCGGCGCCGGCGCCATATCTCAAGAGCAAATTCTGACCGTTGCTGAGCTGGCGTAGCGTGGACCATTGCAATCGCTGAAGCCGGATCCATGCTCGATTCGCCCCTCATACCCTGCACGGCCGTGACCCACTGGCCGAGCGATCGCGCACCCTGGACCCTGGGATTGAATTGGCGAGTGAGCCGTCCAATGCCTGCGCTCCGCAAGACCACGCCAACCTTGACGTTGCACCTCCGGCAGCTCCAGAGCAGGTTTCTCGGATCGGTATTGCTTTCCTGTCCGTCAAGATGGTGGACTTCGACATTATCCGTGCTCCCGCATAGGGCGCAGATTCGGCGGCCAGGCGGCCGGCAATCGGGATGGGCGGCGCGATATCGGGAGGCACGATCGCTGATGGTGGCCGCAGGCTTCTTCCAGCGTGCGCCACACCCGCGGCGCCGCTTTACTCTTCCCCCGCGGCGTCCTCGTCCTCTCCGCCGAGGATCTTGTCGATCTCCTCCAGCCGGTCGTTCGGCTCGAAATCGACGTCCTCGTCTTCGACAACGTCCACGATCGCGTCGAGTCTCGCGTCCCGTTCCACCAGCTCCACCTCGAGCTTTCGGATCTGCCGGTATAGCTCTTGCTGCTTGTCCAGGGCGCGCGTGGCCGTACCAAGCGCGGTTGCGATCGGGTTGTCTCGCCCTTCCTGGGGACTCACTTTCTTTCGCATGATGGTGGTGCCTCCTAGTTTGGGGTTGATTTCTTTGCCTCGTTCTGCGGCATATTCCTCAGCGGACATACCCGCAATCTCGTTGGCGCGGTCATCATCTTCGAGAACGTCGCGCGTGAATCTCTCCGCTTGGTCCTTTCTGCTTGCTGCCTGGTCATAGGTCCATGGCTTTTTCTTGCGAGGGTTAGCCCGGGCGGGGTTGAAGAGCCGTACTTCTGGCATGGTCAGCTCGTAAGAAAAAACATGCTTGCCGTTTGCGATGATAGCGAGTGGGGAGATCGCGTCAAGACCAACAAATTATGTGGAATTTGTTGCCGAAGTGGGTTTGGGTTCTTCGGCGTTGGGCGACTGGCCGGCCCTGCGCTGTCGGTTTCCGACCGCGTTACGCAGAGAGCGCTTGGCGCTGTTGAAGGCTTGCCTAGAATTGTATGCGGCGCGAGGGGGCAGGCACGCTCTATAAATTTTGCTCCAGCTTTTCCGTTCAGCTAACATCTTTTCCGCACGCGTAACCCTGTCCTGACGGTGGCGCCCAGGGCCGGCGAACCGGAAGTAGGCTTTGGCGAGTCGAGTAAGTTGCTGCATCTGCTCTTGCAACTGCCCGAGGGACTCGATGACATACGCTCGGAAACGAATCCCGTCTAGATGCTCCAGCCGTTCGTTGTTCCAGTTCTCACCCATGTTCGTCTGCCCAGCCAGCGTCACGGTGCCGGGCGTCACTTGGTGTTCAAGACTGGCCACATCTTGGCCACAAAATCGGGGTCATAAGTTGCATTCCAGGGGATGAAGAGGGGACAAGGGCAACAGAATCAGCGGGACTTATGGAATGTACCGAAAATTCGATCCCCACCGCCCCTACCAGCTTTGTCATTCACTCCCAAGGACTTGCGAATTCCGCAAGGCAGCAAAAGGCAGCAATAAGAAACCGGGCAGGATCGGCTCCCGCTGGCGGCGCGGTCGGTGGTACATTGACATGGCATCTCCACCCCTCTTGGGAGGACTAGCGAATGAATCCCATCAAACCCGCGCCCCTAAACGCCGACGAAGTGGCCCCACGTGCGGGTCCGGATACTCTCACCGTGATCGACAACCGTACCGGGAAGAAGTACGAGCTCCCGGTCGCGAACGGCACCATCCGCGCGCTGGACCTGCGGCAGATCAAGGTGGACGAACATGACTTTGGTCTGATGAGCTATGACCCGGCTTTCAATAACACGGCTTTGTGCAAGAGCCGCATCACGTTCATCGACGGCGACCGGGGCATCCTGCGCTACCGCGGCTATCCCATCGAAGAGCTGGCGGAAAAGAGCACCTATCTGGAGACGGCGTACTTGATCCTGAACGGCGAGTTGCCCACGCACAAGCAGCTCGACGAGTGGACCTACCACATCACGCACCACACCTTTATCCACGAAAGCATCAAGAAGTTCCTCGATGGCTTTCACTACGATGCTCACCCCATGGGCATGATGATTTCCACCATCGCGGCGCTATCGACGTTCTATCCAGACGCCAAAGACATCTTCAACGAGGAGTCGCGGCGCAAGCAGACCTATCGCCTGATCGGCAAGATGCCGACGCTCGCTGCGTTCTCTTATCGCCACAGCCTGGGAATGCACTTCGCCTATCCGGACAACGACCTGAGCTACGCAGGGAATTTTCTGAGCATGCTCTTCAAGACCACCGAGCTGAAGTACCACCCCAACCCGACCCTGGAGCGCGCGCTTGACGTGCTGTTCATCCTGCACGCCGACCACGAGCAGAACTGCTCGGCAAACGCCATGCGCAACGTGGGCAGCTCGCACGTGGATCCGTATTCGGCGACAGCGGCGGCCACTGCTGCGCTTTACGGGCCGCTGCACGGCGGCGCCAATGAGGAAGTGCTGCGCATGCTGATGGAGATCGGCTCGGTCTCGCGCGTGCCGGATTACATCAAACGCGTGAAAGCCGGGGAGCACAAGCTGATGGGTTTCGGTCTTCGCATCTACAAGAACTACGATCCGCGCGCGCGGATCATCAAGCGCATCGCCGACGAAGTGTTTGAGGTGATGGGCCGGAACCCACTGACCGAGATCGCGCTGGAATGCGAGCGGATCGCGCTCCAAGACGATTATTTCATCACCCGTAAGCTCTACCCCAACGTGGACTTCTACAGCGGGCTGATTTACCAGTCCATGGGTTTCCCGGTGACCATGTTCCCGGTGTTGTTCGCCATTCCGCGCACGTCGGGGTGGATCGCGCAATGGGAGGAGATGCTGCTCGACCGGGAGCAGAAGATCGCGCGCCCGCGGCAGCTCTATCTCGGCCACGAGCAACGCGACTATATGTCTATCGACCAGCGAGAGTAGTGAGTCGATAGCAGGGGTTGAAATTCAACGATATGTGGGCCGAGGACGCGGGTCAGTTTGTTCGCTTCCGAGGCGCCGGTTGAGTTCACCCGATCCGAGATGCGCCGGGCACACTAAAATGATGAGGCCGTTTGCGGACGCGGTGAACTACTCTGCCCATGGAAACACACTTTCTCGGCGGATGTGCTACGGCCAACATGCCGTTGGACGCCGCGATTCAACCCTCTGGTTACTTTGCGCTTCACCTGGCCGACTGCCGGTGAGGGCTGGCACGCCCTTAGCTTGGCAACTGCACCGGGTTGCTTCTGAGATCCATCTGGATGCCCACGGCGTGTAGGTGCCGGGAGAGGACAGTCTTCGAGTACTCTAGCATTTCCCCTCGCAACCGCTCAGGAGTATAGCCCGGCCAAGCATCATTCAAATGCTTGCCGCCGTAGTAGGTCATGTCTCCGCCAGGGGGTTCCATGGTCTTCGAGATCATCGGAAGTGATTGCTGAACGGCGGACTGAATGATGGGGGCAAAGCGAGCCGGGTCTTGCCGGACCAGGTCCTGCAGGAACCGGACGCCGAAGAGGACATGGCGGGATTCGTCCCGCGTTGTAGCGGTGAAGCCCTTGTAGAAGCCCCAGGTACGTCCCCAGCGCCTGGCACCTTCGAGCTGGTAGCGCATGCCGGTAAGGAACAAGGCGCCCTCGACGACCAGGTGATACACCGTCGAAAATTTTGCCGCAGCGTCCAAGTCCCCGGGATGCGAAGCCAACCACTGGGCTTGTTCGGGCAGCCACTGATAGAAGAAGTAGTTGTAACCCTCGTTTTCGGCCCGCTTTATTGCCACCTCGTCCACAAGCTCGTTCAGGTCCTTAGCCGACGTGCCCACAACCTCGCGCCAATAGCGTTCGAAGAATACGGTATGACGGACCTCATCCGTCAACTGAGTGGCCGCGAAGGCTTCGACCTCCTTGTTCGGCGCGGCCCAGACGAACGGAGCCAAAAGAGACGCCACCCGTTCTTCCCCGTCGAAGAAAAGCCGCATGCTCCAGGCGCGACGCCTCTTGGCTTCCGCCGACAGGCCTTTCCATTCTTCCCGGTCGCGTGAAAAGTCGAGCTCATCGGGGTTCCACGCCTGCTTCACCGACTTGCGATACAGATCCATATAGGAAGGTAGCCTGTCCAGACCGCGGTCGACGACGGCCAACACGTCATCGATAAACAAGCTATCCATCGTCCTGAGCTGCGCGCCGCCGATTAGCGCTTCAAGTTGGTGATCACTGACCTGTCTCACTTCAAGCATCGCCATGCCTCCTCGCTGAACCCTGGGCCAATCAAGCGCGGACTCTACCACGCGAAAAAAGACGCGTCAAGGCGGCGCAAGCGCACTGACAGAGGACGACAGGGAGTTCATGCGCACGATGGATATCTCGTTGTAAGATACAATTTGGAGAGCATCAATATGAACGAGAAGCGAATAGGGTTAGAGCTGACCAGCGTTGCCAGGGGGGCACCTCAACCACTGGTCGAGGACTTGGGGTTCGGCCTTAGATTTGGGAAATGAGTGTTCACACGGAGCGACAGAAGAGATTTTCAACGTTTGAGCCAGAGTCAGCTTTCTGATCATGGTAGCAGCCACAGGGTCATGAGCCGGGTCAGACCGCGAGGTTCACATGGCAAAAATTCAAGATTCCTTCAGTCCGGATAAGAGAACCAAAAAGTCGATGTAAAGCAAGTTCCGAGAAGCGGGGCTAATCATGTCATTTTTCTGGAAATCGGGCTTGGCGATCGGGCTTATCGCCGCGTGCCTCGGCCTGGCAATTCCGAGCGCGCTGCGAGCGCAATACACTGTTGGCCGTGTCGAAGGAACCGTAATGGACACCAGCGGCGCGGTTCTTGCCGGGGCCAAGGTCACGTTGCGGAATATAGGCACCAATGCCGAGCGCACTTTTACCACTGCCGACAATGGTTTCTATGTGTTCTTCGCGGTATCTCCGGGGAACTATGAAATCACAGCGGAAGCTCCGGAGTTCGCCAAGAAAACTGTGCGTCTCCAGGTGGTGACGGATCAAACGGCTACTCTCAATCTGAACCTGACGATAGGCCCGCAGTCCACAACTGTGGAAGTGGTTGGAACAGCGCCCGGTCAGCTGGATGTGTCCGACTCACAACGGAGCACCACCCGCACGGGCATGGAAGTGTCCAACCTGCCAAGCCTGGGACGAAATGTGATCTCCTTGGTCAACCTGGCTCCCGGGGTCGCACCCACCAACAACCCACGCGGAGGTTCAACCTTTGGTGGCGGAGGTTCCTACGTGCTCGTCCTGGGCCCTCAGGCGGGCTTGTTTTCCGCGAACGGCGGACGCGAAGCCGCCAGTTCGGTGCAGTTGGACTACACCGACGCCAACGACTGGGAGTTTGGAGGCTTTGCCCTGGGCATGCAGTCGATCACCCCGGATATGCTGCAGGAGTTCGAGCTTCTCACCACTAATTTTTCGGCGGAATACGGGGTGAAGTCGAATGCGCAAGTGGTGATGGTCACCAAGAGCGGCACGAACAACTGGCACGGAACGGCCTACGATTTCATTCAGAACGACTTTTTCAACGCCCGGGACTATTTCGACCGGACGGGGAAGGCGTCTCCGATCAAGTCGAACGTATTTGGGTTCGCCATGGGCGGTCCTGTGGCCAGGAACCGCAGCTTTCTCTTCGGCGCCTATGAGGGACGGAGGATACGCGGCGCTGCTTTTACGACCATCGCCACACTCCCCACCCAGAGCGCGCGTTCCCGCGCCACCGACCCGGTTGTTGTCGACTTAATGAATCGCTTCCTCCCGTTGCCCACCACGCCGACGGGAAATCCTGACCTCGGGCTGCTGGCAACCCAGATTCCTTCGCCCATCGATGCTTTCCAGTTCGTTTTGAAGGCAGACCATCACTTCAGTGCCGCGCATGCCCTCTCTGTCCGTTACTTTCACAGTACCGGCTCTTTTGTCGCCAGGGCGCCGAACCAAAACTCGCTCCCCGGCTTTGATACGGATATTCATTCCGCACTGCGGAACGTGAACATCACCGACAGCTATGCTCTGAGTTCCCGGACGCTGAATGAGCTCCGCCTGGCATATGGCTATGCCAGCGCCTTGAGCCTGCCTCAGCAAGGCTTGTCCTCACCGCGGTTCCAGATTCTTGGCTTGGTCAATTTCGGAGCGTTGCCGGGCAATCCCTCCGGGCGCACATTCAATGTGTATCAGGTGAACGACGTCCTCAGCCACATCCGGGGCTCTCACTTGCTCAAGACGGGGGTGGACGTTCGCAAGATTCAAGACAATTCACTGAATATCCAAAACGCTCGGGGCGTTTTTACGTTTGCGACTCTGAACGGTTTCCTGACAAGTCAGCCGAGTAGTTGGACACAGCTGTTTGGCAATACTCAACGAGGGTTCCGCGCCGGGCTGTACGGGTTTTTCTTTCAGGACGACTGGAAGGTAACACCTACGCTCACCCTCAATATGGGTTTGCGGTGGGAGATTCAGGGCGCTCTGAGCGAAGCGCACGGCCTGAGTTCCGTCCTCGACCCGGGGACCCCGAGCCCCATCGGGGCGGCAGGTCCCGGCCCGCTAGGGAGTTTCCGCTTGGGAAAAACGGCTGTTGGAATCAATCCTTTCAACCTGGCGCCGCGACTGGGATTTGCCTGGAATCCGAGAAGCGGAAATTTCGTGCTGCGTGGCGGCTACGGCATCTACTGGGATTCGTTTACGTTTGAGTCTCTGACCGCCTCGCGGTCGGCGCCTCCCTTTAACTACAACTTCAGCTTGGCCTGTGTGCCGGCTCTCCCTTGTCCGATCTCCGGTGCGAACAGCTTCGATAACCTTCTGAACGAGGCAGCGCCCATCTTGGCCCAAGCAAGTAGCCAGGTTGGCAGTTTTGGGAACTTGACGAACTTTGGCAGCGTCACCAGCGTGGACCCGCGGCTAAGCAATCCTTACGTTCAGGACTTCAGCCTGGGATTCGAGCATCGCTTCCTGAAGAGCTATGTATTGAGTTTTGCCTATGTCGGCACCAAGGGCACACACTTGACCCGGCTTGTACCCATCAATTCGATGGTGCCGGGAACCGGGAAGAGGCTCGACCCCCGATTTGACCAGGTGAACTTTCATGATGGTGGCGGCAGCTCGATCTATCATTCGCTCCAAGCCGAATTCAGGAAGAGCTTCTCTTATGGTTTGCAGTTCCAGGCTTCCTACACCTGGTCGAAATCGATTGACGACGGCTCCGACTTCAGACCCACGATTCAAGCGAACGACAACAGCTTTGCCCAGGATGCCTCTAACCTTCGCGGGGAACGGGCGGTCTCGAACTTCGATATCCCTCATCGCATCGTGGTGACAGGAATTTGGCGGGTGCCCTTTTATCAAAACCAGAAGGGATTCGCCGGAAAGGTCCTGGGGGGGTGGAGCTTCCAGTCCGTAAATATGTGGCAGTCTGGCCTGCCTGCAACCGTGCTATCAGGACCGCGGGGAGGGATTGTGGATGTTAATCAGGACGGGAACCTCGTCGATGTCGGTACGGCACTCGACAACACGCGGGCCAATTGCAGCCCCACGGGCATTCGCTTCAAATTGGTCGGATTGGGAAATCCGCCCGACAATTTCGGCTTCACTCAGCCTCTGGTGGGGAGCAACGGCACCTGCGATCGCAACGTCGTAAGGATGAGGAGCTTGACCAATTTCGATTGGTCATTCTTCAAAGATACCCAACTATTCGAAAGGGGGCCCCTGGACTCGGGGCCCTGGAATCTTCAGTTTCGCGCAGAGATGTACAACATTTTTAACATTCCGTTTCTGACTGCCCAGGGCAATAATTGGCGCACGGTCTCCAGTCCGAATTTTGGATCTTCTAATGCTGCCGGCATTACCCGAAGAGTGCAGTTCGCCCTGAGGCTGACCTGGTGAACCGTCGCTCGAGCGAATTCCCGCCGTTCTCGTTGGCACCGTGCTCCTGGCAGGGACCATGGTCAGAAAAAGCAACCTGGAAGTTATGTGGTTTTGTTGACCTCCTCGGTACGCGAAATCCGCGGAGCGCTGCCGGACTCGGGTCAGAATGCGTTCTCGCACCCGCACCGCGAGCTGGCGGTTCGAGGGCCGTCCGCGAGACCGGTGGGCGATCCTGTGATCTTCTTCAGCCCGCACGCGCACCAGCAGCCGTCGAACCTGGGGGTCAATGAGCTGAAGCTGGCCGCCGGCTTTCCGCTGGGTCACATATCTTTCCTCGACTTCGTGCCGCACCTTCAACCGATCCCCCTCGCCCTGGCGGGACTTGATCCCCTCTTCCATGGCCCCTCCGGCCACCTAGAAGAGCGGACATTTTTATTTTGCGGCAGCCCCTATAAATCCCTTGACAAATTTCCGCAACGGGCATAAACCCGGTGCACCTGCCCCACTAGTTTCCCGGGGCAGACCCACCAAAGGGGAAGAGAGTGCGTATGCCCGATCCCAGCAGGAGGCGTTGAGATGGCCACCCCAAAAGTTGCGCCTTGGCCCGCAGTTCCTATAGCTAAGCCGGAAGAAGTCTACGCAGGGCTTTCCGATCAGGCCAAGCAGTACCCGCTTTACCTCGAAGACATCGTGCGCCAGGAGCACAATTTTGAGAAACCCGAAGCACTGTCCCGGCTGCGCGTGTTGGACTGCTCGACGCGGATGATGATCGGGCACTGGTGCTCGTCGATGTTATCCGAACTGGGCGCCGAGGTCATCCAGGTTGAACCGCCAGGTGGAGACCCGCTGCGCCAGTGCACC
>JBGPJC010000015.1:0-42961 GCA_041485165.1 Terriglobia bacterium
CCGCCTCAGCCGCTTCAGCAAGATTGGCGGCGAAATGGTGCCACACGGCAAAGTAGAAGAAAAACTTCAGGAGTTGGCCGGAGTAACCGAGCAAGTCTTTGCTGTCACCGGCGTCCCTGACGAGCGCAAGGGCGAGCGGCTGGTGGTCCTGCATACGCTGCCAGAAGAAAAGCTGCGCGAATGCCTGGAACGTCTGCCTCAGAGTGGCCTTTCCAACCTGTGGATGCCGCGAGCCAATCAGTTTTTCCGCGTGGATGCCTTGCCCTACCTCGGTACCGGCAAGCTCGATCTGCGCCGCATTCGCGAGCTGGCCTTGGCCCAGGCGGGCGGGGCGTGATGCCACGCCGATTGAAGCGAGCGCTGTCATCCTGAGTCCGCCGCGGCGGACTGATCGGTGCGCCTCAGGATGACGAGACTATTTCCCCTCATGCGTTCGCGGTATCATCCCCGTCTCGCATCTGTGCTCGAAACCTAGGAGGCCCCATGTTCCGGAGAGGCTTGGGAATCACTCTGCTGCTGGTCAGCTTCGCCACGGCGAGCCGCGCGCAATCGCTCGAGGCGCTGGTCAACCGCGATATCAATTCTCTGGTGGCCACGTACCAGAAACTCCACGCCGCACCCGAGCTCTCCCACCACGAAGAAAAGACTGCGGCATTCCTCGCCGGTGTGCTGCGCGCGCTGGGCTACGAGGTCACCGAGCATGTGGGCAAATATGGCCGGCCGGGCCTGGCCGGCTACGGCCTGGTGGCGGTGATGAAAAACGGCGCGGGGCCCACGCTGATGGTCCGCACCGAGCTCGACGCTCTGCCGGTCGAAGAAAAAACCGGGCTACCATACGCCAGCAAAATCAAAACCAAGGACGAAGCCGGACAAGACGTCAGCGTGATGCACGCTTGCGGGCATGACGTGCACATGACCACGCTCCTGGGCACCGCCAAGCTGCTGGCCGAACTGAAAGACAAGTGGCGCGGCACGCTGGTGCTGATCGGCCAGCCGGCGGAAGAAAGAATTGACGGCGCCAAGGCCATGCTGGAGGACGGCCTCTATTCGCGATTTCCAAAACCGGATTTCGCCATCGCGTTGCACGACGATGCCGACCTCGAGGCCGGCAAAGTTGCTTTCACTCCCGGCTTCGCGCTGGCCAGCTCGAATTCGGTGGACATCATCGTACGCGGCATCGGCGGGCACGGCTCACGCCCGGAGGCCGGCAAAGATCCCATCGTAATCGCCGCGCAGATCATCATGGAGCTGCAAACCATCGTCAGCCGCGAAAACTCGCCGTTCGACCCCGCGGTGGTCACCGTGGGCTCGATCCATGGCGGCGCCAAGCACAACATCATCCCCGACGACGTGCACCTGCAATTGACCGTGCGCGCTTATCGCGAGGAAGTCCGGCAAAAAATTCTCGCCGCCATCGCCCGCATCGCCAAGGGAATTGCCATCGCCGCCGGAGTCCCCGACGAGCTGGCCCCGATCGTGACCGTCAGCCAGTCGGAAGCTGTGCCGGCCACGTATAACGACCCAGAGCTAACCGAAAAGCTCGCCGCAGTCTTCAAGCGAACCCTGGGCGTGGACAACGTAGTGAAGGCACAGCCGCTGATGGGCAGCGAAGACTTCGGCCTATTCGGTCTCGAAGGCCGCAAGATCCCTATCAGCATGTTCCTCCTGGGCGCCGTGGACCCGGCGAAAGTGGCGGAGAGCCGCAAGAGCGGCAAGCCGTTGCCGTCACTCCATTCCAGCTTGTTTCAGCCTCTCCCCGAGCCCACACTAAGAACTGGGGTGATGGCCATGACCGCCGCCGTTCTGGAATTGATGAAACCCCGCTGATCGGGGGATACGCTGGAGCACACCATGAACAACGAAAAGGTCAGGGTGAACGCGAGGGGACAGCTCGTAATTCCTTCCAGGATCCGGAGGAAGTACGGAATAACAAAAGGAACACAAGTGGCCTTCCTCGAAGAAGACAACCGGATCGTCCTTCAGCCGATCACGATGGAGTTCATTCGAAGCCTGCGGGGCTCACTCAAGGGTAAGCCATCGGCCCTGGAGAGCCTGCTCAAGGACCGCAGAGGGTAGCAGCGGCTCATTCAGGTTTTTCTTCTGCTTTTTCTCCCCATACCCACCGGCTGAACCATTCGAGGTTGTGCTCCTGGACAGCGCGCTGCTGTTTGGGCTTGTCAATCTGGTGGCCAAAGCCCTTGTAGACGATCATCTTCACCGGCACGCCGCGGTCTTCGAGCGCCTGGCGCAACTCGTACGCGTTGGCGATGGGCACGCGGTGGTCGCCATCGCCGTGCTGGATCAGCGTGGGCGTCTTGGCGGTCTTCAGGTAAGTGATCGGCGAAGTCTGGCGATAAATCTCCGGATCGTCCCAGGGCGTGGCGCGCAGATACTGGCGCGTGAACGGGGTGATGTCCGTGTTCACATAATACGTTGTCCAGTCGGAGATCCCCGCGCCCACGGATACCGCTTTGAATCGCGTGCTGGTCGTAGTGAGGAACGCGGAAATGTAGCCGCCCTCGCTCCAGCCCATCACGCCCATCCGCTCCGGGTCCACAAAGCCGCGGGCGATCAGCGCGTCCACGCCGGAGAGCACATCCCAGGAATCCCCGACGCCGAGGTTGCGCACGCTGAGCGAGCGGAATTTCTCACCGTACCCCGCCGAGCCGCGATAGTTGGGACGAAGGACCAACGCCCCCTTCGCGGCGAACTGCTCGATGGGATAGAAAGGGTGCAGGTTGAAGTCCGGCATGCTGACACCGGTGGGCCCGCCGTGGATCACCACCAGCAGCGGATATTTCTTAGCGGGGTCGAACCCCGATGGCTTGATCAGAATCCCTTCGATCGGTGTGCCATCAGTGGATTTCCAGGTGACCACTTCGCGCGTGGCAACCGGAATGCCCTTGAGCTGGTCGCCCATCGCCGTGAGCTGGCGCGCCTCGAACGGTTTCAGGCGCGCCACGCTTACCTCCGCCATGCCGTTGGGAAGCGCAGTCAGCAGCGCCACCTGCGCGAAATCGCGGGTGAACGACGCAGACGACACCATCAGCGAATCCGGCGCGGTGATGCGTTCGATCTTTTCGCTTTGCGGATCGAGGCGGAACAAGTGCGCCGAAGTTTTCTGCTGCGCGCCAAAATAAATCCCCTCGGGTCCCCAGGCCAGGAGGGCCGGCTCCTCGTCAAAAGCGCCGGACAAGATGCGCGGCGCGCCGCCCGCGGCCGGGATGACAGCGATGTAGGAATTCAGATAATAGTAAAAATCCGTTCCGTTGGAGGTCTCGTAGGCCAGAAATTTTCCGTCCGGCGACCACTCCGGGTTGCGATTGGGCCCTTTCCCCGCGGTCAGCTTCTGAACTTTTTTGTCCGCAACGCCGAGCAAGTAGATTTCCGAAGAACCATCCGAAGCTGGGCTCGCATCGCGCGTAGCGCTGAAGGCGATGCGCTGTCCGTCGGGCGACCAGGAGAAATCATTCACCGTGAACTGCTCGCCTTCGGTGAGCCGCAACGGTTCGGGCATCTTCGCGACGCTTCCCACGGGCACATCTACCAACCAGATATGCGTCATCTCCTCGTGCTGTTTCACTTCCATGAACTCGCCGTACTTCTCGCGGCGTTCCTTCTGCGCCTTGGTCTCCGGGTCGGGGGCCAGAAATGCAATGCGCCGCCCATCCGGTGCCCACTCCAGCGCAGACACTCCGGATTCAAAGTGGGTGAGCTGTTCGGATTCCCCTCCGGTGGGCGCGATCAGATAGATCTGCGTTTTTCCGTCGCGGTCGGAGAGAAATGCCAGGAGCTTGCCGTCGGGCGACCAGTGCGCGGCGGAGCTGGACCGGCGGCTGTGGGTGAGCTGGTAGCGCGCTCCTGTGGCGCTGACGGCAATCCAGATCTCCGTCTCGAAGGCGTTATCTTCCCAGTCCGTGGACTGGACTTCGTAGGCCACCAGGCGCCCGTCGGGAGAGATGCGCGGGCTCTCGGCAAGCTGCAGGCTGAGACCCTGGTCAATCGTCAGTGGCGCCCGGGGAGGAGTGGATTGCGTCCGCGCGGCCTGCCCACCGGCAAGCAAAGTGAGAACTGCCAGGACCGCGGCGCGACCCGGCGCGTTCGCATGGAGGAGGGAGGATCTCATCATCGCGTATTTTTGCCCAGCCGCTTATCGAGCGGGCGCGCGGTCGTTGCGGTAAACGATGCCGTCCTTCATCACGAACAGCACTTTTTCCGTCTGGTGGATGTCGTCGAGCGGATTCCCGGGTACGGCGACAACGTCCGCCAGCTTGCCGGCCTCGAGCGTACCCACGCGGTCGGCCCAGCCGAGCAGCTCCGCGGCGTTGGCGGTGGTATGCAGGGCATCGGCGGGCTTCATCCCCAGCCGCACCATTTCGTAGAACTCGCCGGCGTTGCGGCCGTGCGGATAGACGCCCGCGTCGGTGCCGAAGGCGATGCGCACGCCCTTGGCCAGCGCTCGCTGGAAAGTCTTGCCGCTCCCCTCGATCGCCGCTCTGCCCTTGTCAATGATGGCCTGCGGAAGCCCTCGGTCATTGGCGATGCGCTCCTGCACGCCGATTAACGCCATGCGCGTGGGGACCAGAAACGTGCCGCGCGCTTTCATCATATCCAGCGCCTCATCGTCGAGAAATGAGCCGTGCTCGATGGAGTCAATCCCCGCGCGGATGGCGCGCTTGGCGCCGGTGGCGCCGTGGGCATGCGCCGCGGTCTTGCGGCGCAGGGCGTGGGCTTCGTCCACCAGGGCGTTCAGCTCCTCTTGCGTGAGCTGCGGCGTGTCCACATCGTCGGTGAGTGATAGCACGCCGCCGGTGGCGCAGGTCTTGATGACGTCGGCGCCGTACTTCACGGCGATGCGCACCGCCCTGCGCGCTTCGTCGGCGCCGTTGACCACGCCCTTCTCCGGCGTGGTCTCCGCGAAGAGACCCTGGCGGAATCCGCCTTCATCGCAATGCCCTCCGGTCGCGCCAATGGCATGGACGGAGACCAGCATGCGCGGCCCGGGGACCAGGCCCCTGCGGATGGCGTTGCGCAGGCCAGCGTCGAGCTGGTCGTTCGAACCGACGTCGCGCACCATGGTGAAGCCGGCCATCAACGTCTTGCGGGCATTCACGGTGCTGCTGATAGCCATCTCCGCGACGGATTTTTGCAAGCCATCTATGAACTTCTGCTTCCAGTCGCCACTGTCACCGCCGGTCAAGTGAGTGTGCGCGTCGATGAAGCCGGGCAGCAGCGTGACGTCACCCAGGTCAATCACTTCCGCGCCGGCCGGGATGGACGGATTTCCGCCCACGGCCACAATTTTTCCGTCGGTCACTACGACTAGCCCGGGGGTGACGATACGGTCGCTGGTGCCGTCAAACATCTGCGCGGCCTTGACCACTATGGTCTTGCCCGCCGCCGGACCCGGTGCCGCCTTTGCGCCGGGCGCGGACAGGGCCAGACCGAGCAAGAACAGAGCCAGAGCAAACCGGGTAAGCAGTTTTCTAACTGGTTTGAGCATGTAGATCTCCTTGGGCATCAGGAAAGAGAATCTCCACGATAGGGATTCCGGCGGCGAAGTCAAGACCCGAAACAAGGAGATCGTGGGTCGCTTGGTGACAGGAACGAGGGCGTATTCCCACACCAGGGCCACCTTCTGTGAAACATGTTTCGCACGCTGGCCGGCTTATGTGGTGGTAAAACCAGTTACCACCAGTTGTCCGCGCGTCTCAGTGTAGGTTCAGGAGTTGTCAGATTTCTTGACAAATAGAAAAGGTGCCTAATTTTAAGAAATTCCTGTTTCCCCACATGTGCTGTATGGAACATACATCGCCAGATCAGGGGTGCATAGTTATTGCTACCGGGGTTCTGAATCCGGGAATTTCGGGCTAGGAGGGCTACAACATGCTCAACATAAATCGGTACATCAGTTCACTCGTCTTGGCTGCTGCCCTTGCCGCACCAGCCGTAATAATGGCCGGCGCCAGACCTCAAGGCGCCAGCGTGCAGATCCGGATCTACGATCGGAACCACCGTGACTACCACAACTGGGACGAGCGCGAAGACCGGTCCTACAGACGGTACCTGGCGGAACAACGCAGGAGTTATCGTGAGTTCCACAGGCAGCCCAACAGAGTGCAGAAGCATTACTGGAATTGGCGCCACAGTCATCCGGACCGCGATTAACGAAAGCCGGCATAGAGCCGGGAATCACTAGATTGGTGGACCTCAGCGGGCACCGTGGTCAGGTTTCATTCTCCCAACAGCCTGCGCGCCTGGACACTACGCGGTCGTCAGCGGCTGAGGTCTTTGTAAAAGATGACCGTGTCGTCCAGCGATCTGGTTGAGCTGAGTGCGTAGCGCGGAATTACGCCCGCGGGGAGGTAGCCGATTTTTCTGTAAAGCTGGTCGGCGGCGTCTCCGCGTCGCGTGTCGAGGACGAGCAGAGTACGACCTTTCGTCGAGCGCCGCTTTCTCGACCGCCTGCATCAGCGCCTGCCCGATGCCGCGCCGGCGCGCGCTGCGGTGCACCAGCAGCTTGACGACTTCCGCGCGGTGGCGGCCATTAGGACGTTTCTCCAGGCAAAGTTGCACCGAGCCAACGGTCCGGCTGTCCTGCCACGCCACCAGCAGAATCAAATCTCCGCTGGAAATCTTGGTCACCACGCCTTCCCAGTAGCGCAGCGCCTCCCCCGGTTCGAGCGGTAGAACAAACCCCACCGATGCGCCACTCTCCACGGCGTCTTCGAACAGCGCAGCCAGCTCCGCCAGCGATGAGTGCGAACGCTCTGCGGAGAAGATTTCAATCGAAAGAGAAGACATGGCCGCCATTTAGTACACGCGACTGGCGAAGACGCTTCAGGAGCTGCGGACGGGCGCGCCGATGAGCAGGCGGCGGAGTTTCAACCGGTCTTCGAGGTCAATATCCACGATCTCGTAGCAGAACTTCGCCGAGCGCGCATCGCGCACCAGCACTTGCGCGCGCAGGCCTCGCCAGCCGGTCTGCATCTCCAGGCGTGCCTCGCTCCCCGGCGGGAGTGCCATGGTTCCGGCACCCTGGCCATAGCCACCGCCCAGGCTCATTTCGGCGATCTCGATCAGATATTCGTCACGCGCGGTAATCACCATGGCTTCGATCTCTTTGGACAGTTTGATGCGCTGGTAAGTGCGCTGGCGCACGCCTGGCGCGTCGTCCATGGGGTCGAAGGGCTGCAGGGCGAGCTCCGCTGGGGAGAGGTCGGCGCCGGCCAGGAACGGTTGCAGCCATCCGGGGTCAATTTTCTGCATGGCCTGCGCCGCGACGATGCGCATCTCGCGCGGGTACGTCCAGCGCCACGCCTGCCGCGCTTCCAGGAGCTTGCGCAGGAAGGGCGCGGCCTCGGGAGGACGCAAACGGCCCAGCGCCTCGATGGCTTTTACGCCCAGATAGGGCGAGGCGAAACGCGGCAACTCTCCGGCGGCAAGCTTGAGCAACGTGGGTACCACGGACAGGTCGCCGCACATGGCCACTTCATCGAGCGCGCCGGGAAGCACCAGAGGA
Organism: Terriglobia bacterium; assembly: GCA_041485165.1. Taxonomy (GTDB): domain Bacteria; phylum Acidobacteriota; class Terriglobia; order Acidiferrales; family UBA7541; genus JAAFGT01. The sequence goes on from JBGPJC010000015.1 coordinate 7,523, forward strand.
TCGAGGAATTCCGAGAATTTCAGCAACAGCCGGGCGCGCTCCGGAGCCCCGCAACAAGCCAGTTGCCGCACGGTCATGTCGTGGTAGAAGCGGTTCCACTCCGCCAGGCGGCGCGGCAGGATCTCTTCCAGCGCCGCGGGATCTAGCCGGCACAACAACCCGATGGCGGTGACCGCGTCGGCGGCCGGCCGCGACTCCAGAGTCTTGCGCAAAAAGCCGCCGGCCTCGTCCCCGATATCTTTGGCGATTTCCACCAGGCGCTCGCGCTCACGTTTGCGCCCGCAGCGGATCACCCGGCCGGCCAGTTGCTCGGCGGTCTGCTGGGGCTGGCGGCGGACAATCTCCAGCAGGCCATCGGGAAGCCGGGGCGCGCGGATGGCGTTGTCCACGAATTCCGAAAGCTGCTTTTCCAGACCCATACGCGAGCGCAGGCTCTTGGCAAATTCGCGCTGGCCTCCGCCGCCCATTTCGATGGTGGAGAGCACCTCCAGGGCGTCGCGCAGGGCGCCGAAATTCTTCTGCATAGTGGCTTCCTGGGCCAGACGGGTGAACGTCTCGCCCAGTTCGCGCGCCAGCTCGAGTACGGATTCGCGCAGTGCCTGCTCGAGGGCTGTGCCCGTCTGGCTGATCGCTTCGTTCAGCACTTCGGGGTCGGCGCGGCCATACAGGTCCACAAGTTCGAGCATCCCTGCCGCCGTCTTGCTGCGCGCTTGGCCCTCTGTGTTGCACAAACCGGCGGCGTAATTCCGCAGCACGTCGCCCACCAGCGCGGCGTCGCCGCGTTCCAACGCTTGGTCAACAAAGGTGCGCACGTTGCGCGGCGGAATGCAGTAGCAGTCGGGAGAGAGCAGCACGCTGCGTCTGTTCTTCTCGGGGAGGTTGGCCCAGAATTGCCGGTCCAGGGTTTCTGCGTAGGTCTCAACGCGCACGCCCGCCCGGCGCATCTTTTCCTCGTGCGCTCCCAGCACCTTGCGCAGGCCTTCCATCTCCTTGCTCATCTTCGCAAACATTTCTTGCACCGCGTTGACGCTCGTCTCGCCGCGTTCGAAGCGGTCCATGGCATGTTGGATGGCCATGTGCTCGGCGAGTTGCAGCAACATGGGAGTGTCCATGCGCTGCGCGGGCAGCGCCGCAGGCAGGCTGGCCAACGCTTGCTGCAGCGTCCTCTGTGTACTCGGCGCCATGCCCGAAATCTCCTGACGCACTTGCTCGGCTTCGCCCGGAGAGTCCGGCTGCGCGCTGGCCTTGCCGACTTTTGAAAGCAGGCGTAAGACGTTCAAAACATCGGCTTCGTCCACGGAAAATCCGCTGATGCGACCAGCTCCGCCCCCCGGACCGCCGCCTGGACCTCTCCCCGGTCCAAAGCCAGGGCCAGCGCCGGGCCCACGACCTGCTCCACCACCGGGTCCGGGGCCGAATCCAGCACCGCCTCCTCCACCCGGGCCTCCAACACCTCCCGTGCCGGCACCGGTCCCGGGGCCGCCGACTGCCGGGCCTGGAGAAGGATCCCCGGAAAAATCGAACTCTGCCAGGCCGCTGGGGACTAAGCCTTCGGGAGGGGCGATAAAATCCCGCGTTAGGTCGGCGCCCAGTTCGGCGGCGTACGCAGAGCCACCTTGTGCTTCGCTCCCACCTTCTGCCTGACCCGGGCCGCTGCCATATCCATACCCACCTTGCTCGGCTCCGCCGCCTCCTCCACCTCCGCCCCAGCCTCCGCCGCCTTCGCCTCCGCCGGGGCCACCGCCTGACTCCGCGCCCGCGGCGGCCACAATCATCTGCAGCAAGCGTCTGGGATCGGTGAGCAGAGACTGCATTTCGCCGCTGCCAAGTGTGCTGGCAAAGCCGCCGGCACTAAATACGCCTGCGGTCATCGGTGTGACGCCCTTACTCCCTGGCGTGGAGCCGTCCTCGGCGACGTAACGGATTTCATTGACGCGGATGGTGGGCTGCGCCGTTTCAGACAAGGAGGCGCGGAGTTGTTCGCCCAAAGCGGGGTTCTTGGTGCCGCTGGCCACAAAGGTGCGCACGAAGCGGTCGAAGTCTTCCTCGGAGATCAGTGGAGAAAAAAACAGGCTGGCAACGCCACCGGAGGCAAGCATCTCGCCAAAGCTCTTTTCTGCCGGCGTGCTCTCGATGGCCGCGGCGTTGACCAGCAACTGCTTGCCGGAGACTCCCAGCGTCAGCCCGGTGACTCCGTCCGGCGGAAAGGCGCTGCGCAAATCCTTCAGCGCGCCTTCAAACTGCGCAATGGTGCGCTGGTGCTGGAAACCATACATGCGGGCGGACTTCAACAGAATGTTGAAGCTGTGCAGAAATGTGCGCGCCGAGGCGACTCTTGTGTCGTCAGCCATAGTTCCTGAAGATTTCCGCACCTTGCGTGGCGCGGCGGCGTGCCGTGGGACTTCCTCGGCTGCGTGCGGAGAATTGTCCGTGGCGCAGGTCGCAGCCAGTACGAACCCGCTCGCGGTGAAAGAGCCGTCCCAACGGCCGTCCTTCGTACTATCCTTTGAGTATAGGGCCGCGCATTTCGTATCAAAAGAGAGGCTTTCGCGCAGAGCGGCGAATTAGTAAATTCCACAGGCCCGGGCTGGCACTATTCCACCCAATCGGAGTCAGAAGGCCGCAGGAAGAGAGAAACTTGATACGATTCCCATTCTGGGATGGGAAGGGAGACGGCTTCCTCCCTCATTCAAATGCACTCTGAGGCTCTCATGAAGCGACCTGTCGGCATCACCCTGCTGGCTCTTTTTCATTTCCTTGGCGCCGCCCTGTACGCGTTGGTGGGCGCAGCGTTTCTCTCCGGCGGCCCGGCGATCCACGCCGTTCTCGATGTCTACGGCAGCTTGGGCGAACTCATCGAGGGCTTCAGCGAAGTGGTCGGAATTTCTTGTCTGGTGGTCGCTGCCATCACCCTGGCCGTTGGGATCGGCCTGTGGTTACAAAAGAACTGGGCGCGCATCATCCTCGTGGTTCTGACCGTTCTCTCTCTCGCGGCCTCGGTGATCTGGATGTTGGTAATGCTGGCGCAATCCAGATTCGCAGGATTTCTCGCACAGGCCATTGTGGCCGCTCTGCACATCCCCATCCTCTGGTACCTGGTGCAGCCGCGCGTCAAGCAGGCGTTCGGAGGCCAACGCAGGCAATCCTCGGCCCCCGGGGAGACTCCTCCCCAAGCCCGGTGACCATCCACCGCGCCTCGCGCAGACCGGCGCCGGAGACAATCGCCCTTCCGAAGTGCGCAGCGGGCAAAGTACACTGTGGCGGCATTCCATCATGGCCGACGTTGAACCCATCATTGAAGCGCGCGCTGTGGAGCAGTTCTACGTCCAGCCGGGCAGCCCCAGCGTCCATGTCCTTGCGCCGACCGACCTGAAGATCCAGCCGGGAAAGATCGTTGCCTTGCTGGGAGCTTCGGGCTGCGGAAAATCCACTTTGCTGCGTATGCTGAGCGGGCTGGCGCAGCCCTCCGCTGGACAAGTGCTGTGGCACGGCCGTCCGCTCGATGGCCAGCTCCCCAACGTGGCCATAGTCTTCCAGAGTTTTGCTCTTTTCCCCTGGTTGACAGTCCTGGAAAACGTCGAAGCCCCGCTCAAGGCGCGGGGGATGCGCGCGATCGAGCGGCGCAAACGCGCCTTGCGCATTTTGGACACGGTTGGTTTGGACGGCTTCGAAACCGCTTATCCCAAAGAACTCTCCGGCGGGATGAAGCAGCGCGTGGGTTTCGCGCGCGGCTTGGTGGTAGAGCCGGAAGTGCTGTTCATGGACGAGCCATTCTCCGCGCTCGACGTGCTCACCGCCGAGACCCTGCGCGGCGAGCTGCTGGAGCTGTGGACCAGCAGGAAAATGCCTGCGCAGGCCATCTTCATGGTGACTCACAACATCGAGGAGGCGGTGTTCCTGGCCGACCGCATCATCGTCCTGGCGCACAAACCCGCCCACGTCCGCGATGATTTCGAAGTAGGGCTCACGCAGCCGCGCGACCGCAAATCGCCGCGATTCCTTGAGCTGGTGGACCATGTCTACAAAATCCTCACCTCGCCGGACGCCGAACATCCGCTGCCGATGCTCTCCACCGCGCCCGCGGCCGGCGGCGCCGCCGCAGAAAAACACATCCTGCTTCCGCACGCGCGGCCCGGCGGGATCGCCGGTCTGGTCGAAATTCTCGGCGACCGCAAGGGCAGCGACGATCTCTACCACCTGGTAGATGAGCTGATGATGGACGTGGACGATCTCTTCCCCATTGTTGAAGCCGCCGCGCTGCTCGGCTTTGTGCAGGTGAAAGAGGGAGACGTGCAGTTGACTCCTTCCGGAAAGGCCTTCGCCGACAGCGACATCTTGCAGCGCAAAGTGCTCTTCCGCGAAGCGGCTCTCGAACATGTACCCCTGCTGCGGCAGATCCGCAGCGCCCTGCATTCCAAGGCTAACCGCACTTTGCCGGCGGAGTTCTTCCGCGACATCCTGGACGAGCACTTCAGTCCGGAACAGACTTCGCGCCAGATGGAAGTTGCCATCTACTGGGGGCGCTACGGGGAGATTTTCGACTACGACGCGCAGGGCGAGCGGCTCTTCGTAGCCGAATCTTAGCCTCCACCTCTATCGCTACGGATCGAGCTCGCCGAACGCCATGGCAGATATGGTTCAAGTACGCTTGCGAGCTCCCCGGCGCGCCTCTTCGCCGCTGATCGACGCGGTGATCCTGGCCGGCGGCCTGGCCCTGCTCTACGGTGTGTTCGAAATCGGGCGCACGTGGGCCGGCCCGTTGATGCCGGTGGTGGAAATCTCTTCGAGCCCGTCGGCGCTGCCCCTATACACCGCCTACTCCGTTTTCCGCCTCGGTACGGCCTACGTTCTCAGCCTGGTATTCGCGCTGGTCTACGCGCACATCGCCGCGCACAGCCCTCGTGCCGAGCGCTTCCTGGTCCCGCTGCTGGACATCCTGCAATCGATCCCTGTGCTGAGTTTTCTACCCGGAGTCATGCTAGCCATGGTGGCGCTGTTCCCGCACCAGCAACTCGGCCTTGAACTTGGATCTATCCTGCTGATCTTCACCGGCCAGGTCTGGAACATCGCTTTCAGCTTTTATGCATCGCTGAAAAGTCTTCCGAAAGAGCTGCGCGAGGCGGCGCGCACCTACCGCTTCAATCGCTGGCAGCGCTTCCTGCAGCTCGAGCTGCCCTTCGGCGCCATCGGCCTGGTGTGGAACTCGATGATGTCCGTGGCCGGCGGATGGTTTTTCCTGATGGCCTGCGAGATGTTCCAGCTCGGCAACCACGATTTCCGCTTGCCCGGCCTGGGCTCTTACCTGCAAACCGCCGCCAACGCCGGCGACACGCGCGCCATCCTCTGGGGCCTCGCAGCCATGCTCACCGTGATCATCCTGCTCGACCAGCTCTTGTGGCGCCCGCTGATCGCCTGGTCGGAAAAATTCAAGTTCGAACAGGTGGAGAGCGCCAATGTGCCGCGCTCGGCGGTGCTCGCGTGGCTGAGCCATTCCGAAGCGCTGCGCCGCCTGCGCAGCAAAGTGACCGCGCCGGCCTGGGAAGGATTGACGATGTTCCTGGCGCGGCACGACACCGTGGCTCTCGAAGACCGGCCGCCATCAGCATTCCAGGTCTGGAGCGGACGCCTGCTCACCACCGCCGCGCTTGCCGCCATCGCCTATGGCACGGTGCGCGCGGGACACGTTCTGGCCGGACTCACTTCTTCGGAAATCAGCATGTTAGCCCACGGCGCCGGCGCCACGTTGTTGCGCGTCTTTGCCGCGCTGCTCATCGGGACCTTGTGGACTGTGCCTGCCGGCGTGGCCATCGGCTTCCGGCCGCGCCTCGCGCGGCTGATGCAGCCGCTGGCACAGGTGGCCGCTTCGGTGCCGGCGACCGCGCTGTTCCCGGTGGTGCTGCTGGCGCTGATCAGGATGGGCGGAGGAATGAGCATCGCCGCCGTCCTGCTGATGCTGCTGGGCACGCAGTGGTATCTGCTCTTCAACATCATCGCCGGGGCGCTGGCCATCCCCACTGACTTGAAAGAAGCCGCGCGCGTTTTCGGGCTCCACGGATGGACGCGCTGGCGGCTGCTGATCCTGCCGGGGATTTTTCCCTATCTGGTGACCGGCCTGGTGACTGCCGCAGGCGGCGCGTGGAACGCCAGCATCGTGGCCGAGTATTTTCATTTTCAGGGCCGGGTGATGTCGACGCCGGGACTCGGTTCAACCATCAGCCACGCCACCGACTCAGGGAATTTCGATCTGTTGCTGGCCAGCACGATGGTCATGGCGTTGGTGGTGGTGATCGTCAACCGCCTGTTGTGGAAACGAATGTACCGCCTCGCGCAGACACGCTACCGGCTAGAGGCATAGGGACGGAACGCAACATAGGTTTGTCCGTCGTGCCAGCCTGGCCGTTCCCCTGGCGATGTTGTGCAGTCGTATATACTTGCGTGGACCATCCATTCAGGAGGAGAAAAACAATGGCGCGAATGCGGGGTCGCTTCGTCTTGTCCCTGGCGGCGTTTTTCCTTGTGCTTTCTTCCATGCCCGCCGTGGCGCAAGAGATGCCTGGCGAATACGGGGATGTCCTGAAGTTCCTCGCGCGCGGCGGAGATTTTCGCCAAAGCGTCCTGAAGGTGAATGTGCCCCGCAATGACCTGCATGTGACCATCGCGGGCCGTGCCGCTCCCACGCCGTTCGGCTTCGGCGGCTGGCTGGCCATGACCAAAGGCGAGGGCGGCTCGGAAGTGATGATGGGCGACCTGGTGCTGCTGCAGGAAGAAGTGAACCCAGTGATGTCCGCGCTGCTCTCCCAGGGGATCGAGGTCACCGCTCTGCATAACCACTTCTTCTGGGAAGAGCCGCGCCTTTATTATATGCACATCCACGGTCACGGCCGGGCGATGGAACTGGCGCGCGCAGTCAAGCCCGCGCTGGACCTGATCGGCCACGTGGTCCCTGCCATTCCGCAAAACACTTCGCCACTCCCCGCCACTGCGCAGGGTGCGCTCGACACTGCGGCCATCGCGAAGATCGTCGGGCATGCCGGTGAGCAGACCGGCCCGGTTTACAAGATCACGCTGGGACGCGACGACATTAGCCTGAAGGAAATGGGCGCCACCATCAACGCGCGCATGGGCTTGAATACCTGGGCGGCATTTTTCGGAACCGACCAGGACGCCATGGTCGCCGGCGACGTGGCCATGCTCGAGAGCGAAGTGCCGGCGGTCCTGCGCGCTCTCCGCCAGCACGGCCTCGACGTGGTGGCCATCCACCACCACATGACCGGCGCGCGTCCGGTGATTATTTTTCTCCATTACTGGGGCACCGGCCCGGCCCAGAAGCTCGCCGCCGGATTCAAGGCCGCGCTGGATGAGTTGGGCAAGAGCGCGAAGTCGAGCGCGACGCCGCAAAGGCGTTCTCCCGGCGCTTGAGAGTCTCCTGATCGTCACAACGGTGGTAAAGATGTACACCGGCTGGGCAAGCCGGGGACAGGACGCAATCCGATGGATCACTCCGTTGTACTGCAGGTTGCTCTGCGCTCGCTGGCGCGCAATAAACTGCGCACCGCGCTGACGCTGCTGGGGATCACCATCGGCATCAGCGCGGTCATCTGCACTGTGGCCATCGGACAAGGCGGCTCCGGCCAGATCCGGGAACAGCTTATGCTGCTGGGCCAGAACTTCGTTTGGGCCGAGGCTGGCGGCCGGAGCGTGAACGGCCTGCGCACCGGAACGGGGACGACCAAGTCGCTCATCCTGGAAGACATGATCGCCATACAGCAAACCATCCCTCTCATCCAGACCTGCTCGCCTCAATCGGACGGGAGGATTCAGGTCGTGTACGGAAACCAGAACTGGAATACTTCCTACCGCGGTGTCTCCCCCGAATTCCTGCGCATCCGCCGCTGGACCTTGACCGAAGGCGCGGTGTTTTCTGAGGATGATGTGGACCGCTCGGCCAACGTATGCCTGCTGGGCCGTACCGTCGCTGGGTATTTGTTTGGCGAAGAAGACCCGCTGGGAAAAACAATCCGCGTTCGGAATATGCCCTTCAAAGTGATCGGATTGCTGTACCCGAAAGGGCAATCCGCGACGGGTGCCGATCAGGACGATTTCATACTCATCCCCTACACAACGGCGATGCGCAAGGTGAACGGCAATAGCTGGCTGGATGACATCTTGTGCTCGGCGATCACTCCCGAAGCCGTTCCTCCCGCCCAGCAGCAGATCATTTCGCTGCTCCGCGAGCGGCACCACATCTTTCCCAGCCAGGAAGAGGATTTCAATATCCGCAGCCCGCAGGACTCTTTGAAGGTCCTGGAGGAATCCAGCCGGACGTTCACGCTGATGCTGGCCAGTATCGCTTCGGTTTCGCTCCTGGTCGGAGGGATCGGAGTGATGAACATCGTGCTGGTCTCGGTGACCGAACGCACGCGCGAGATTGGCGTGCGCATGGCCGTGGGGGCCTCCGAGAATGACGTGCAAAGGCAGTTCCTGGCCGAAGCGGTGGTGCTCAGCCTGCTGGGAGGAGCCATCGGAGTGCCCGGCGGAATCCTCAGTTCCGTGGGAATTTCGCGCGCCCTGGGCTGGCCGACAACGATCTCCGCGGCGGCGATCGTCACTGCCGTCCTGTTCTCCGTGGGCGTGGGCATTTTCTTCGGATACTACCCCGCTCAAAAAGCAGCGCGCCTCGACCCCATCGAGGCATTGCGCTATGAGTAGCGATTCACTGTCTGGGCTGGACGATTGCTCCAGCCAACTGCGCGCAGGCCGCCACAGTTCCTACCCTCCGCCCGGATAGGCGTATATAATGTTGCGGTTGGAAAGGTGCGTGCCAAGGTGTTCCCATCGTTCCGTGGCGACTTTCCAACCCGCGGGAGTTTTGCCATGAACCCAACGAAGCCGCATAACCAAGCTGAGCCGGCCGGGCTGAATGCGCCGCGCAAAGACTCGCTGCACATCACCGATAACCGCACCGGAAAATCCTACGAGCTGCCCATTGTGAACGGCGCTATCCGCACCAACGACCTGCGGCAGATCAAAGTGGATGCCGACGACTTCGGCCTGATGGGCTACGACCCCGCCTTCACCAACACGTCTTCTTGCGTCAGCCGGGTGACCTACATTGACGGAGACAAGGGCATCCTCGAATATCGCGGCTACCCCATTGAGGAACTGGCCGAAAAGAGCACCTTCCTGGAGACCGCCTACCTGATCCTCTACGGCGAACTGCCCACCAGCGCGCAGCTCAAAGAATGGACCTGGAATATCACCCACCACACCTTCATCCACGAGAGTATCAAGAAGTTTCTCGACGGCTTCCATCACGACGCGCATCCCATGGGCATGTTGATCTCCACGGTGGCGGCGCTGTCCACGTTTTATCCCGAAGCCAAGGACATCTTCAACCCGGACTCGCGCCGTAAGCAGACCCACCGTCTGATCGGCAAGATGCCCACGCTGGCCGCCTTTGCCTACCGGCACAGCCTGGGGCTGCCCTATGCCTATCCGGACAACGACCTGAGCTACAGCGGGAACTTCCTGAACATGCTGTTCCGCACCACGGAGTTGAAGTACAAGCCCAACGCCACGCTGGAGCACGCCCTGGATGTGCTGTTCATCCTGCACGCCGACCACGAGCAGAACTGTTCGACCAGCGCCATGCGCGGCGTGGGCAGCTCGCATGTGGACCCTTACTCGGCCACCGCCGCGGCCACTGCCGCGCTCTACGGTCCGCTGCACGGCGGGGCCAACGAGCAGGTCCTGCGCATGCTGCTGGAGATCGGCTCGGTGAAGAACGTACCCGCCTACATCAAGCAGGCCCAGAGCGGCGACAAGCGTCTGATGGGCTTCGGCCACCGCGTCTACAAGAACTTCGACCCCCGCGCCACCATCATCAAGCGCGTCGCTTACGAGGTATTCGACGTCCTGGGCCGCAACCCCTTGCTGGACATCGCCTTGGAGTGCGAGCGCATCGCCCTCCAGGATGAATACTTCGTCAAGCGCAAGCTCTATCCCAACGTCGATTTTTATTCCGGGCTCATCTACCAGGCCATGGGCTTCCCCATGACCATGTTTCCGGTACTTTTCGCCATCCCGCGCACCGCCGGATGGGTGGCGCAGTGGGAAGAGATGCTGCAGGATCCCGAGCAGAAGATTGCCCGGCCCCGCCAGATTTATCTTGGCGGGCGGCGCCGCTCCTACCTTTCCATCGAGCAGCGCGGCTAGTCCCTGGCCGCCTGCGCCTCTCGCATCTTCGGGAAACGGTTGCAAAGCGGCATGTTCTCTGGCACAAAGGCGTCCAACCGAGCCGGTCTGACGCGCGGACCAGGGCATCACCGGACCGAGGAAGGCGGTTTGCTGCCGTCCTCGGGGCGATTCTGGGGCGGGGCTCGGCCGGGGGCGGCGTTCTCTGGTGATGAATTCGGTCCTGAAGCTGACTATGCCTAGCGACCCGCGCTACCTCAGCGTGGTGCGCAGCGTCATCGAGCGCTACGCGAGTCTCATCGGCTTCGGCGAGGAAGATTGCCGCTGGATTACCCTGGCGGTGCATGAGGCCCTGACCAACATCATGCGCCACGCATATCATGGCAAGGAAGACCAGCCCATTGAGATTTCAATGGGAGAGGCCCAGGGCGGCATTGAGGTCGTGCTGCTGGACCACGGCCAGGGAGTGCGGCCTGAGCAGCTGGCCGGCCGGCCGCTGGACGATGTGCGTCCCGGCGGATTGGGAACGCACATGATCCGCGAAATCATGGACAAAGTGCACTACGCACCTTACGCCGACCGCAATGAGCTGCGGATGTGGAAGGCGAAACCAGCCGCAGGAGACTGAGAAATGCAGATTGCAACCCGCCAAGCGGCCAACGCCACGGTCGTGGACGTCAAAGGCGACATTGACCTTTACAATTCCCCCGAGATCCGCAAGGTCATCCTCGAGGAGCTGAAGGAGAAACACACCGCGCGCCTGGTCGTCAACCTGACCAACGTGCGCTACATTGACAGCTCCGGAGTGGCCTCGCTGGTCGAAGGCTTGAAAGTCTCGAAGACCATGGGCAGCCGCTTTATGCTGTTCGGCTTGAGCCCGGCGGCCCGCGAAGTGCTCGAGCTTTCGCGCCTGATCCGCGTCTTCGAGGTTTTTGCCAGCGAGGCCGAGGCGCTGCAGGCGGTATAAGACTCCGCACCTCGGAAAAGAACAGGGGCTCACCCAGCCATGGACTTTCTCTCCAACATCGGCCGCGGCGCCATCGGCGGCTTGGCCTACGTCGGGGGTCTGGCGCGGCTCGGCGGCCGCGCGGCGTGGTACACGCTGGTCGGCCCGCTGCGCGGCAAGCCGCTCCGGTTGGGCCGCGCCATCCACCAGGCCATGGCCGTGGGCGTTGAGGCTCTGCCGATCCTCTCCGTCATCACCTTCTTCATCGGCTTGATCCTGGCCCTGCAAGGTGCCTACGAGCTGCGCAAGTTCGGCGCGCTGCAATTCGTGGCCAGCGCCGTGGCCATTTCCATCACCCGCGAACTTGGCCCGTTGATGACTGCCATCGTGGTCATCGGACGCTCCGGCTCGGCGTTTGCCGCGGAAATCGGCACCATGAAGGTGACCGAGGAGATTGACGCGCTCACCACCATGGCGCTGAATCCCATCCAGTTCCTGGTGACGCCAAAATTCCTAGCCATGATTCTGATGATGCCCTGCCTGACTACCTGGGCGGACATGATGGGCGTGCTCGGCGGCGCGGTCTTTGGCGTTACCGGCGCCAGCTTCACCCTAGGCAGCTACGTCTCCGCCACCATCGACGCCCTGCTGCTGCGCGACATTCTCAGCGGCCTGATCAAGAGCGTGATGTTCGGCGTGGTGATCACCGCGGTGGGCTGCCACGAAGGATTCTCCACTGGCGCAGGCTCCGAGCAGGTGGGTCGCTCGACCACGTCCGCTGTGGTCATGTCCATCTTTCTGGTTGTGGTTGTGGACCTGATCTTCACCGCGCTGTTCTACGCCCTCGAACGATGAGCCCGGAAACCACAGAAGCTGCTGTGAGCGTCCGCGACCTCCGTGTACGCTACGGCGAGCGGGAGATTCTCCACGGCATCAGCTTCGATGTGCCGCGCGGAGAGACCCTGGTCATTCTGGGAGGCTCGGGCTCCGGCAAAAGCACTTTGCTGCGCACCCTGGTGGGTCTCGAGCGCCCCAGCTCCGGTGATATCTGGATCAAGGGCAAGAACATGAGTCAGATGTCGGAAGCCGAGCTGGACGATACCCGCAAGAGGATGGGACTCTCCTTCCAGGGCGGCGCGCTGTTTGGCTCCATGACCGTGGGAGAAAATGTCTGCCTGCCATTGCGCGAACACACCCAGCTTGAAGAGTCCACCATCCAGATCATCATGCGGTTGAAGCTCGAGCAGGTGGGCCTGGCCGGCTTCGAGAGCTACATGCCTTCGCAGTTGAGCGGCGGGATGAAGAAGCGCGCTGCCGTGGCCCGGGCCATGGCCATGGACCCGGAAATCCTATTCTTTGACGAGCCCTCGGCCGGGCTGGACCCCATCATCGCCGCGGGCGTTGACAACCTGATCTTGAAATTGCAAAAAGCGTTTCGGATGACCATCGTGGTGGTCACCCACGAGCTGGCTAGCGCATTCCTGATCGCCGACCGCATGCTGCTCATCAACAAGGGAGAAATCATCGCCCTGGGAACCAAAGAAGAGATGCGCACCAGCGCCCACCCGCGCGTCCGCCAGTTCCTCGATCGCATCGCCGAACCCGAAGTCGCCGAGGAGATGGACTACCTGCAGATGCTCACCGGCGAAGCCCCCGACCGCTCTCTGTAAATCTGCGCCCCTCCGCCCACTCCTTGTGAAAGTCCCGTTCTGACCATTGCCCGTCAGGATTGCCAAACGCCCCTGCTTACCGCTGGCCGGCGGTGCTTGAACTAAACCTTCCCCCGGATTGTGCCGATAAAACTCTTGCGGGAGTTTCTCATGAGGCAGGTCGGGCAAGCAGTTGGTACGCCTGGCGTGCTTGCACACGCGAGCGGGCAGCGCGAGGACGCAGCATGAAAGGTTATCTCAAGAACATGGTGCCTCTGGGACTCACCGTTTCCTTGTTCCTGCTCGGCGCAACGGCGTGGATGTCCTATCGAACCAGCGCCGAGCAAACGGACACTGCCGAGTGGGTAACCCATACGCACATCGTCCTCGAACGGCTTGAGGGTCTTCTCGCCGAGGTGCTCAAAGCGGAGAGCTCGCGCCGCGGGTTTGTTTTGTCGAAGGACAAGCAGTTCCTGGAGCAATTCTCCGTGGCGCGGTCAGCGATCCAGAAAACAGAAGAAGAATTGCGACCCCTCACCGCGGACAACGCCACCCAGCAAAAGAAACTCGACATGCTCGAACCGCTGATCGAGGCACGAGTCCGCCTCCTCGAACAATCCACCGATCGCCTTCAGGCCGGCGACTTGAACCTGCGTCTAGAGGCTGTGGTGTCCATTGCCGGCGCTTCGGCAACGCGCCAGATCGAAGCAGTGATCAAAGAGATGGAAAACGCGGAGAAACAGCTGCTCGTACAACGTAATGCTGCCGCCAGGAACAGCGCAGAGCGCATGAAAATCGTCCTCCTCGGCGGAACGCTGGTGAGCATTGTGATCCTGCTGGGCGTATTCACCCTTCTCAACCGCGAGGTCGCCGAGCGCACCCGGGCCGAAGAGGACTTAAACCGGTTTTTCAACGTTTCCGCGGACATGATGTGCGTCGCGGGAACAAACGGCTACTTCAAACGCCTGAATCCTGCCTGGGAAAAAACGCTGGGCTACTCGGTTGCGGAACTGCTGGCCAGGCCCTATCTGGACTTCGTGCATCCCGACGACCTCCCGGCCACTCAGACCGCTGCCCAGGCCGCCTCTGCAGCAGGCCTTGCATCCTTTGAGAATCGTTACCGCACCAAGCAAGGTACCTTCCGCTGGCTCAACTGGAACTCGAGCCCGGACCAGCAGCGGGGCGTAATCTACGCGGCGGCCCGGGACGTCACGGACCGGAAGAGGGCCGAGGCGAAGCTCGTCGAGAGCGAGGAACGGTTCCGGATCATGGTGGAAGGAGTGAAGGACTTCGCCATCTTCCTGTTGGACACGGAAGGCCGCGTGGCGACCTGGAACGCCGGTGCCCAGCGGTTAAAGGGATACCAGGCCGAAGAGATCCTCGGCAAGAATTTTTCCTGCTTTTACCCCCAGGAAGAAATTGACCGCGGCAAGCCTGCTATGGAGTTGCGCATGGCTGCCGAGAGCGGCCGATTCGAAGAAGAGGGTTGGCGCGTTCGAAAGGACGGTTCAAAATTGTGGGCTAATGTCATCATCACCAGGCTGCAGGACCAGTCAGGCACGATGCTGGGCTTCAGCAAGCTTACGCAAGACTTCACCGAGCGCAAACGTACGGCGGAGAACATCCGCCTGCTGAACGAGGACCTGGAGCGACGCTCTCTCGCGCTGGAAGAATCTAACAAAGAGCTGGAAGCGTTCACGTATTCGGTCTCCCACGACCTGCGCGCGCCGCTGCGCCACGTGGACGGCTTCAGCCGGCTGCTCCTCGAAGAGCACGGCGAGCAGCTCGATCCCGAGGGCAAGCGGATGCTGGAGCGCGTGCGCCAGGGTACCCAGCACATGGGCGCGCTGGTGGATGACTTGCTCAATCTATCGCGTGTGAGCCGACGGGAAGTCAATCCTCTGGTGACCGACTTGAACACCATTGTCGAAGAGGTGCTCACGGAGTTGAAGCCCACCTGCCAGGACCGGCAGGTGGAGTTCCGCGCCGGCCGGTTGCCGTTCGCCCAGTGCGACCCCGGCCTGATCCGGCAGGTGTTCGCCAACCTGCTGTCGAACGCCATCAAGTTCACCCGCCCGCGGGAGAGTGCCATTATCGAAGTGGGTCAGACCCTCCAGGACGGCCACGACGTTTTATATGTCCGCGACAACGGGGTGGGCTTCAGCATGAAATATGCCGATAAGCTCTTTGGGGTGTTCCAGCGCCTCCATCGGGCCGAGGACTTTGAAGGTACAGGCGTGGGCCTGGCGACCGTTCAGCGCATCATCCAGAAGCACAGTGGCCGCATCTGGGTCGAGGCGGAGATCGACAAAGGCGCGGCGTTTTATTTCACGCTGGAAGGCATGGAAGACACGCATTCCGACAACACCGGAATGGCCAAGGAAGTAAGAACCACAAAGGGTTAAGGAGGAACCGATGGATTCGAAAGCTGTCGAAATTCTGCTGGTGGAAGACAATCCGGACGACCTGGAGCTGACGTTGCACGCCCTCCGCAAGGACAATCTGGCCAACCGCATCCAGGTGGCGCGGGACGGCGAAGAAGCCCTGGACTATATCTTTGCGCGCGGCCCTTACGCCGGACCCAACGGCTTCAACCTCCCGCGCCTGATCCTGCTCGACCTTAAGCTGCCCAAGGTGGACGGCCTCGAAGTCCTGCGGCAGATCAAGGGCGATCCGCGCACCAAGTGCATCCCGGTGGTCATCCTGACCTCTTCCAAAGAACAGCGCGATCTGGTGGAAAGCTACGCACTCGGCGTGAACAGTTACATCCAGAAGCCGGTGGATTTCGACAAGTTCCGGGAGACGATCAAGCAGATCGGTCTGTTCTGGCTGGTAATCAACGAGCCGCCGCCCGTGCCGGCCATCTCCGGCCGGTAGAGGCGGCGCGCATGCCTGTGGCTGAACAGATTAAGAAGAAGGAGTCGTTGGGAACACGCCCCATCCGCGTTCTGATCATCGAACACTCCGAGCCCGACGTCAGGCTCTGCCTGAGCGAGCTCGAGCGGGCGGGCTACGAAGTCCAGGCCGACGTGGTCGACGATTTCGCCGCGTGCGTGGAGAAGATCCGCAACAGCTCCTACGACGTGATTCTGGCGGATTACAACCTGAATAGCTTCACCGGAATGGATGCCTTCTTCGAACTCGGGAGTAGCGGAAAAAAGACCCCGTTCATCTTGGTCACCGGAACGATCGGCGAGGAAAAGGCAGTGGATTGCATCAAGCTCGGCGTCACCGACTACGTACTGAAGGATCGCCTGGCGCGCCTGCCCGTAGCCGTAGGCCGCGCGCTCGAAGCCAAAGAACAGGAGGAGCAGCAAACGCGCACCGCCCAGGAGTTGTGGTCCAGCGAAGCCAAGCTCGGCATGTTTCTCGACCAACTCCCCGCCATCATCTGGACCACGGATTTGGAGCTTCGATTCGTCTCGCTCGCCGGTGCGGGACTGGCCCACTTGAATCTGGAGAGGGGGAGCAGACGCGCGCAGACACTTTATGACCTCGAGGAGACGACGGGTCCGCTTTCTACGGTTATCTCCGGACACTTGCGGGCCCTCCGTGGCGAATCTGCGGAGTTCGAGATCAGATTTGGAGAGCGCAACTTCTCGGGACGCGCCGAACCGCTGCGTGATTTGGAGGGAAAGGTAATCGGTTCCTTGGGTCTTGCACTCGACGTGACGGAGGCCAAGCGCGCGGAGACCGCGCTCCAGGAGAGCAACCAGAAGATGGAGGCGCTGATCGAATCCGCCCCGGTGGCCATCGTCGCCTTGGATCGCGATGGCAAAGTAAGCCTGTGGAACCCCGGTGCGGAGCGCGTCTTCGGCTGGAAGGCCGCGGAGGTCACTGGCGACCTCAACCCCACTGTTCCGCCGGAGAGGATGGAGGAGTTCCGCACTCTTTTTGAGGTGGTGATGCAGGGCGGCAGCCTGGCGGGCCTGGAAGCCACACGCCGCCGCAAGGATGGCTCGCCGATAGAGGTCAGCGTGTGCGCGGCGCCGTTGCGCGACGCCTCCGGCGAGGTTACCGGCGCCATGTCGGTGTTCACGGACATCACCGCGCGGAAACAGGCGGAAGCGGAAAAACGCCTTTTGATCACCGCCATCGAACAATCGGCAGAGTGCATCGTCATCACCGATCCGGCGGGGATCATCCAGTACGCCAATCCGGCATTCACGGCGACCACGGGCTACTCTCGCGAGGAAGCCATCGGCCAGCCCACGCGCCTGCTCAAGTCCGGAAAACACGATGCCGCCTTCTATCAGCAGCTCTGGGAGACCATCCAGAAAGGCCAGACATGGCGCGGCGAAGTCATCAACCGCCGCAAGGACGGCAGCCATTTCTTCGCCGAGCTGGCCATCACGCCAGTGCGTTATGCCCGCGGTGAGATTACCGCCTTCATCGCCGTTCACAAGGACATCACCGAGCGCCGTGGCCTCGAGCGCCAGCTCTTCCAGGCACAGAAGCAGGAAGCCATCGGCCAACTCGCCGGAGGCATCGCCCACGACTTTAACAACGTCCTGGGCGCCATCCTGGGCATGGCCGAGCTCGGGCTGATGGATGCGCCCGAGGGCAGCAAGGTCCGCGACCGCCTCCAGAAGATCCAGCATCACGGCGGGCGCGCCGTGGCCTTGATCCGCCAGTTGCTGGCCTTTTCCCGCCGGCAAGTCCTGGAGCGCCGCGACATCAATTTGAACCTGGCGGTCAATGAGATTCTCAGCCTGCTGGGAGACACCCTGGGGAAGGACGTCGAGCTGCACACCAAACTGGCCGAAAACCTGAGCCCCACTCACGCCGACCCCGCGCAGGTCGAACAAGTGTTGATGAATCTCTGTGTCAACGCGCGCGACGCCATGCCCAAAGGCGGCCAGCTCTTCATTGAAACCAGAGAGGAAGCGATCGACGAAGATTACTGCCGCACACACCCCCAAGCCCGCCCCGGCCGCTATACCGTCTTGCTGGTTTCCGACACCGGTCAGGGCATGGAACCCTCTGTGGTCGAGCATATCTTCGAACCGTTCTTCACCACCAAGGAGCCGGGCAAGGGCACCGGACTTGGCCTGGCCACGGTGTACGGCATCGTCAAACAGCACGATGGTTTCATCCACGTCTACAGCGAGCCCGGTGAGGGCGCGACCTTCAAGATTTATTTCCCGGTGGCGGCATCGGCGGAGGCCGAAGCTCCCGCCGACCAGCCACAGGAAGAAGTCCGCGGCGGGAAGGAAACCATTCTGGTGGCCGAAGACCACGAGGGCCTGCGCGAGCTGGTCAGCGAGTCGCTCCAGTCGCTGGGATACACCGTGCTGCTGGCCAGCGACGGCGAGGAGGCGGTCAAGTTGTTCGAGCGGCATATGGATGAGGTCGACCTGTTGATCCTCGACGTGGTCATGCCGCGCATGCGCGGGCCCGAAGCATACAACCGCATTCATGCCCTGCGCCCCGGCATCCCGGCGATCTTCTGCACCGGCTACAGCCCGGATTCGCCCGTTGTCAACGGCGCGCTCCAGGGAGGCACCACAATCCTGCAAAAGCCTTACACCACCACCAACCTGGCCCGCGGCGTCCGCAATTTCCTCGACCGCAAGCGCCCGGCCTGACAAATTCTCCTTCCTGCCGCGAGACTATTCTCAGGCCCGTGGTATACTCCCGCTTTTCCTGCCGGATGGCCCGCCCGGGAAGCGCGGGCCAGGCAGAGGCCGGGATGGAAGCAAAACGCGAGCTGGCTCTAGTAGGACTCTTCGTGGTGGTGGCCACGGCTGTTTTGGTGACCACGTTGTTCGCCGTTGGCGGAGCCTTCGGCACCCAGGGTGTCAACTTCAGAGCCTACTTCAAGAACGCCGGCGGCCTGGAGCCTGGCTCCGTGGTGCGCTACGCCGGCGTCAAAGTGGGCCGCGTGAATCAGGTCCGCATTGACGATAAAGATCTCTCGCGCGTCGTGATCTCCTTTTCCGTTGCCCCCGGAACGCCCATCCGCACCGATAGCGTAGCCAAGATCGCCAGCCTGAGCGCCCTCGGCGAAAACTTTCTGGAGATTTTCCCCGGCAAGCCCGAAAGCGCGCCGGCATCTGCCGGTTCCGTGCTGGCCTCCAAGGAATTCTTTGGCATCACCGACATCGCTGATTTGCTCAATGACCTGGGCCCCGACGCGCAGGACCTGATCGAAAATCTGAAAAATCGCTCGGCTGAGCTCGGCGAAACCATCGTCCGCGTCAACGATCTCCTCAATGCCAAGAACCGCGAGAACCTCGCCGGGCTGCTGGACAACTCCCGCGGCATGATCGAAGAGAACCGGCCGCAGCTTCACTCCGCGCTCAAACATGTCAATGATGCGTCGGCCAAGCTGCCGCCCCTGCTCGACGACTTCAAGAAGTCGATGAAGCAAGCCGACGAGGCCCTGGACAAACTTAACGGCATCCTGGGCGACAACAAAGAGGACCTGCGCGCCTCGATCATCAAACTGCGCGAGACGCTGGATTTGGCATCCCGGTTGATCGACCAGCTCGGGCACAATGCCGACATCAAGGCGCAAAACATTGATGAAATCCTGGACAATGTCCGCATCGCCACTGAGAACCTGAGGCAGTTCACCGATACCATCAAGACCCGGCCCTCCACCTTGATCCGCGGCGCGGAACCGCGAGAGCGCAAGCCGGGCGAGCCGCCACCAAAATGAGCGAGGACCGCGTGAGAAACTCCCCGAGACCCACCATGAGATCCGCACTTACCCTTGTCCTCCTGTCGTTGGTCTTCTCCGCTTGCGGCGGCGCTGCGCGCCCCATCCATTTCTATACCCTGGATCCGCCGTCCATCACGACATCGGCTTCCCAACCCTACCCGATTGACCTGCTGATTGGCCGGTTTGCGGCGCCGCAGCTCTATCGCGACACACGAATCGTGTACCGCTCCGCGGGCAACCAGGTGGGCACCTATGAGAGCTACCACTGGGCGGAGCCGCCCGCGCAAATGGTCGCGGACATCCTGCTGCACACGCTGCGTGCGGGCGGACGCTACCGCAACGTGCAATTTGTGACCGGCAGCAGCCGCGGCCAATTCATCCTGCGCGGGCACCTGGACCGCTTCGAGGAAGTCGATGGCAGCCCCTTGGCGACGCGGATTGACCTCTATGCAGACCTGTTCGACCCCAAGACCGGCCTCACCGCATGGTCCAGGAACTGCGAGCAGGACGAGCCGGTCAACGGCAAGGACGTCTCCGCCGTCGTTGCATCGCTCAATCGAAACGTGCAGCGCGCCGTCATCGACATCAGCGCCAGCCTCGATCAATACTTCGCCACCCACCCGCCGGCCCCGACGGCGGAAAAGACTTCGAAATAGCCCGCGAGCAGGCCACCTGACCTGACTGGAGATTTTTGTACCAGGTGGATTCTCTCTTATTCCACCTGCTACAAAAGTGGAGATCACCTTAAATTCTTTTGACCATTCCCACAGTGTTGTGCCGGAAAGAAAATCAATCGGAAGAAAGGTCTTCTACGGCGCAGCCTTCTCGCGAATGTGCACGAACTCCCAGCCGAACCGCCCCTTGATGCAGAGATTGCCGTGGGTCACGCTGTGGTCCAGAGGTGAGGTCACAACAACGATCTTGCCGTCCTGGGCGTGAACGGTGAGGTCGCAGCCCACGCCGCAGTAAGGACAGATGGTATCCGTGTGCGTCTGGCGGGACGCGTCCCAGGTGCCAGCCTGGCGCATCTCGTATTCCGTCCGGGACATCAGAGCGCCGGTGGGGCAGACGCCGATGCAGTTGCCGCAATAGACGCACGCGGAGTCCGGCAGTGGGACATCGTACTCGGTGGCGATGTGGGCGGAAAAGCCGCGCCCGGCAACCGCTATGGCAAAGGTGTTCTGGGCATCCACGCCACACGCTTCCACGCATCTGTAGCAGAGGATGCACTTGGAGTAGTCCCGCACGTACAGATCGTTGTCGATCTTCGGCGGCTGGGCCACCGTCGCGGCTGCGCGACCGAAACGCTCGGGACGCGCGCCGTACCGTTCTCCATACGCCCGCAGCGCCGGCGCTGTGGATACATCCACCGACGAAGCAAGGAACTCGAGGACGATGCGGCGGCTGAGGCGAACGCGCTCGGAATCCGTCTGGATGGACATCCCTGGCTCGACTTTGCGCGAACAGGCGGGAACCAGCGTACGAGATCCTTCCAACTCCACCACGCAGACGCGGCAAACATTCACCGGCGTCAGGCTCTCCAGATAGCAGAGCGTGGGCGTGTCGATGCCCAGGCTGCGCGCGGCATCCAGGATAGTGGCCCCTTCGGGAACAGACACAGGTTTCCCATCGATCTTGATTTCAATCTGGGAGCGAGGACGAGGCGGCGGAGCCTCGGGGACCGGTCCACGAGGGATGGGGATCAAGGGCAATGGCGCTCGGGCGGAATCGCTCATGCGAACAAACTCCATCGCTGAAGCGCTGATTCGATCGCGCTGGAGGCAGTCTGACCAAGGCCGCAAATCGAGGCGTCACGCATGGCCTGTCCCATCTCTCGCAGAGTGCTGATCTCCTCGTCGGCGGACCCTTGCGGCCGGCGGGCAACCAGGCGCTGCAGGACTTCTTCCTGACGGACAGCGCCGACGCGGCATGGGACGCACTGTCCACAGGTCTCGTGCCGGAAAAAGGCGGCGATGCGCAGCAGGATCCGCCGCAGGTCAACCGTGTCGTCGAATGGCATGATCGCTCCGGAGCCGAGCGTCGCGCCGATGGCGCGCGTGCCTTCGAACGTGAGCGGAGTGTCGAGTTCCTTAGGTGAAACGAAGGTTCCGGCCGCGCCGCCGAGCAGAACGGCCTGGAGACGCCCGTTGCCTCCCACGCCCCCGGCCAGATCGATCAGGTTGCGCAGCGTGGCCCCGTAGGGAACTTCGTAGGCACCAGGACGCACGATGTGGCCGGACATGCAAAAAAGCCTGTATCCAGAGGACTGTTCCGTGCCGATGCGCGCGTAGGCCGCGCCGCCTTCGCGGATGATTTCCGGAATGTTGATCAGCGTTTCCACGTTGTTAACCACCGTGGGCCGGCGGAACAGCCCGGCCTGCGTCGGGAACGGCGGCTTGTTGCGGGGTTCGCCGCGATAGCCTTCGATGGAATTGAACAACGCGGTTTCTTCGCCGCAGATATAAGCCCCCGCGCCCCGGCGCAGTTCGATGTCAAACCGCAGCCCGCGGCCAAGAATGTTTTCCCCCAGTAATCCCTGGGCTCGGGCCGCGCCGATGGCGTGAAGCAGACGCTCGGTCGCCAGCGGATATTCGCCGCGGATGTAAATGTATCCCTGGTGCGCGCCGACGGCGAAGGCCGCGATGGTCATGCCTTCGAGGATGGCAAACGGATCGCCCTCCATCACGATGCGGTCTTTGAAAGTGCCTGGCTCGGATTCATCGGCGTTGCAGACCACGTAGTGCGTGCGGCCAAGATGGCGCTGCACCTGAACCGCTTCCCATTTTTTGCCGGTGGGGAAAGCTGCGCCGCCGCGGCCCTGAAGACGCGAAGCGATCACCTCGCGCACCACTCCTTGGGGCCCAAGATCAAAAGCCTGGCGCAGCGCTCCATAGCCGCCAGCGCGCCGATAATCATCAAGACTGGACGCATCCACCTGGCCAACCCGGCGGAGCAAGCGAAGCGCGGAGCTGCCAGCTTGTGGGACTGAAATTGGCGGGCGCAGCACGTCTGGCTCTGCGGGCAGCTTGCCGTCCACGGCATCGCGGACCAAAGATTCCAGAGCACTGGCATCCGCGGGGGCGAGGACGCGTTCACGCGGCTTCTCACCGGCCGCCGTGACCAGAGCCGCGGGCGCGCGCTCGCACAGACCAAGGCACGCGCTGCGCAGCCACGTCGCGCGGCCTCCCATTGCGGACGAGCCAGGAGCCCCCAGCTTCTTTTCCATCTCGCCGCAGAGCGCCTCGGCACCGCGGGCCAGACACGCGATGTCATCGCAAACGTGCGCCACAACAGGAGGGCGCGGGGACAACGAGAACATTCCGTAAAACGACGCCACGCCGTGAACTTCGGCCGGCGCGATATCCAGCCGTAAGGAGACATAGTTGACTGCCCCGGGACTGATCCAGCCGATGCGCGCCTGAATGGCGTGCAACACAGGCAACAGCAGGTGCCGCCGCGCCCGCGCTTCGCGGCCTCCACCGGAGGTGCGCCCGTCGAGTTCGACGCGCCTCTGTCCCCCGTCCCAACCCGATGCCGGCGCCCCCAACTGACTGTCCACAGCGGCTTTTTCTTCCGGGTTGGGCCGGGCACCGGTGAGATGAAGGTCCAATCAATTCTCCTGGTACTTTTCGATGCGGATGGCGGTGGCTTTGAATTCCGATGTGCCTGACTTGGGATCGAACGCGTCGATGGTCAGCTCGTTGGTGGCTACCTGCTCGTGGAAATGCGGGGTCAAGAATGCCAAGCCGGGACGCAGGCCGGGATCTATGCGCACCGGTGCGATCACCGAGCCGCGGCGCGAACTCACCCGCACTTTCTCTCCTCCGCGCAGATTGTAGTGCGCGCCGTCCTCCGGAGAGAGATCGAGAGCTTCATCGCGGCGAAGTGGCGAATTGTAACCGGCTGATTGGACGCCGGAGTTGAAGGAATCGAGGCGGCGCCCAGTGGTCAAACGGATGGGATAGTGCTCGTCGAGTTGGTCCACAGAAGGTTCGAATTCGACCGGTGTGAATGGGGCGCGCGGACCGAGCAAAGGAGTTTGCCAGAGGCGGCCGTGCAAATAAATCTCGCCCGGGTGCGATTCGTCGTAGCAGGGCCATTGGATCCCGCCAAGCTCTTCCAGACGCCGATAGCTCATGCCCGCGTGCATGGGACTGAGCCGGCGAACTTCGTCCCAGATGCGTTCGGAGTTTGGCTCACCCCAATCGTGGCCCAGGCGCCGCGCGAGGTCGAATAGGACGTGAATGTCATCGCGAACCCCGGCCGGCGGAGGCACGGCGGCGCGGACGCGCTGCACGCGGCGCTCGCTCGAGGTGACCGTGCCCTCGGTTTCGCACCAGCCCGCCGCGGCGGGCAGGATCACCTCCGCCCGCGCCGCGGTCTCCGTGTAGAACAGGTCCTGCACCACCATGAATTCCAGCCCCTCGAGCAGCTTGCAGGCGCGGTGGCGATCGGCTTCCGAATCCGCGGGATTTTCGCCGAGCACGTATACGGTGGTCAATTCTCCACGCTCCATGGCATTGAACATATCGGTCAAATGCCAGCCGCGCTTGGGCTCGATCCGCACGCCCCAGGCGCGTTCGAACTTCGCGCGTAATTCATCGTTCTCGACGTGCTGGAAGCCGGGCAGGTGGTCGGGAATTGCGCCCATGTCTCCGCCGCCCTGGACATTGTTCTGGCCGCGCAAGGGGTTAAGCCCGCTGCCGTAACGGCCCACGTGCCCGGTGAGCAGTGCGAGATGGATGAGGGCCAGGACATTGTCCACCGCGTTGTGATGTTCGGTGATGCCAAGAGTCCAGCAGATCTGCGCGCGCTCTGCGCGAGCATAAGCGTGCGCTGCCTGGCGGATGACCTCAGCGGGCACCCCGGTCTCGCGCTCGCCGCGCTCCAGCGTGTACTTCTCCACGCACTCCCGGTAGACTTCAAATCCGCTGGTGGCGTGCTCGATAAACCATTTGTTGGCCAGCCCGGAGACGATGATCTCGCGCGCCATGGCGTTGGCGAGAGCAATGTCCGAGCCAACGTCGAGGCCCAGCCACACGTCCGCCCACTGTGCTGAGCTGGTGCGCCGCGGGTCTACGACGTAAAGCTTGCCTCCGTTGTGCACCCCTTTCAGTACATTGTGGAAGAAAATCGGGTGCGTCTCCCGCGCATTCGAGCCCCATAGGAAAATTACATTCGCATCTTCAATCTCGCGGTACGAGCTTGTGCCCCCGCCCACTCCGAAGACTGTCGCCAGACCGGCGACACTGGGGGCGTGTCAAGTGCGGTTGCAACTGTCGATGTTGTTGCTCCCGATCACCGAGCGAACAAATTTCTGAGCAATGAAGTTCAGCTCGTTGGTCGTCTTCGAGCAACTGAACATGCCAAACGTCCGCGGGCCGTGCTTTTGTACCTGGGTGCGGAAGCTTTGGGCCACACGATCGAGCACCTCGTCCCACGTAGCAGGACGATGCGCGCCGTTTTCGCGAATCAATGGAGCGGTCAGCCGCTCATGCGGTGTGCAGGCCATGCTTCACACTCCATTGCAGCCATCCTCTTCGGGGCGTCATTTTAACACGCGCTACGGTGTCGTACCCGTTTCACGAATGTGTTTTCGTTTTTGTATGGCGTTACAATCGAACGCGCCAAGCCTTCGCCGATGGCCAGGGATGACGCGAAACGGCTGTGGGCGGGGAAGAGCGCCGATGTGGCGGGAAACTATTCAAGAGCGCGGATTCGTCACTTTTCCTGACGCGTTGCCGCAAACAGATGTTGCAGGGCTGCTCAAAGAAATTACCCAAGCAAATCTTCGTCGAAGCAGAGCAGGCGTGCGCCACGCCCTCGGACACCGTGCTGTAGCTTCTTTTGCTCGCGACTCACGACTCCTGGGGATTGCACAGGAGATCCTAGGCAACCAGGCATTCCCTTTTCGCGCGACACTCTTTGACAAGTCGCCTGAAGCAAACTGGCTGGTCGTATGGCATCAGGACACGGCTCTACCGCTGCGCGAGCGCCGGGAAGTACCGGGTTGGGGACCCTGGTCCATCAAAGAGGGGGTCATCTACGCCCACGCGCCAGAGAGTGCCCTCAACCGGGTGTTGGCTCTGCGCGTTCATCTGGACGACTCGACAGCGCGCAACGGGCCGCTGCGCGTCCTGCCGAGAACTCACACTCTAGGAGTGCTCAGCGACGATACGATCCATCAGCTAACGGAACAAGTGCCGCCGGTAGACTGCCTGGTTCCCCAAGGCGGAGTTCTGGCGATGAGGCCTTTGCTCGTTCACTCCTCGTCGAAGTCGCGTGCAGAAACGGCGAGGCGCGTGCTCCACGTTGAATACGCAGCCCATCAAGAGGTCGCGGACGGGCTTGAGTTGGCGGTTGCGTAAGAATGCGCCGCCGTGTCTTGAGTCTGGCTGTGCCTCAGCCTTGGTGATCGCCCCCAGGAGCGCATCGGTTGCCTGCTCCTTGACACTCTTCCCACTATAATCTAATATTTAGATGTTAATTCGAGGGGTCATGCAGACACGGGAGCTGAAGCTCAAACAGGCCAGTGCCATCCTGCAAATGCAGCCAAAAGAGTTGCAGAACCTCGTCCAATTCGGCGTGGTTCGCCCCAAGCGCCGGAAAGGATCGTATCTCTTCGACGCCGACACCCTCCTCCTAGCCAAGGTGGCGTTCTGTCTGAAAGAATCTTTGGGAACGCGTACCAGCATCCTTTGCAAGCTCATGGAGGCATTTTTTGCATACCAGGAAAAGCTCAAGTCCGGAAACCCCGAGTATGTCGTCTTCGGGTGCCGCTTTTCAGCAGAAGAAAAGCCCCTCAAAATCGCAGTGCCATTGCGCGCCCTCGGGGAGCAGCTTCGCCAGCGGTTGCTACAGGTTGCTCTGTACCGCGACCTGCCTCGCGGCCGCAAGCGGCGAGGCTGGAGAAGAGAGTTTCTGAATTCGCTAACGCAGGCAGCAAAAGAAATCGGGGAGATCTCCGAAGCAGAGGTCTTGCGCACCGTGCGCGCCCATCGCAAAGAGAAACGCGCGGCGGAGATCACCGTTGCCGCCGAGGACTAGACATCGGAGACCGCGGATCGTTGTCGACACCAGCGTTCTTGTCTCGGGAATCGCAGGTTTCAAGGAATCGTATGTCCGCCGCAGGAATCTCTGCGCTGACCTGCTCTACAAGTGGGCCGCAAGAAGCAATTTCATCTGGCTCATTACCGAAGACATCTTGGATGAGTACAAGGAAGTTTTGAAGCGCCTTAGTGTGCGCCCGTACCTTATCGGCTGCGTGGTCAATCTCATCCGTGAGAGGGCCGAGGAGATATTGGCTCGCTCCTCCACCCGCATTTCTCCCGATCCCAAAGACGACGCATTTTGCATCTGCGCGGAGAGAGGTAGAGCGGATTTCATCCTTACGCTGAACCCCAAAGACTTTCCGCAAGATCGCCTCCGTGCGAAAGTTGTCTCACCTGCTGAATTCCTCAGGTAAAGCGCCCTTCTGCACGCGGTGGAGAGGATCTCCTGCTGTGTCGCGGGGGACTTGTCCCCAAGTATTTCGATCTGGCGTTGCGGTGCTCCATTGTGGCGATGAGAACGCCGGCTTTTGGCTTTTCTCTGATCTCCGGTCTGGCTGCAAGAGCTCTCAGGCCGCGCTAAATGCTCATACAGAATTGTGATTGACACTCTCCTGTCCTTGTGTTATTTCGGTGCCACTTGCGCGAGATGACGGCGCGCGTTTGAGTGGTTCGCAAGGAAGGGTTGCCGATACCGTTGCCATCATAAATTTCGTGCGGGTTCTTTCCAGCAACACCCCACCCCACCCCGGGAGGCAAAGCCGCCAGGTTTTGCCTCCCGTTTTATTTGGGGCAAGCGTCAAGGGAGGGATGGCCTCAGTTGGTCTAGGCTTGGAGAATCAGGCGAGTGACCCACGCCGCGGCTGCGGCGGCGCGTGATTACGAGGCCTTCTGCGTCGCGGCAGAAGCGAGCGGCGTCTTCCCGGAGCGCTTGACGGCGTAGAGGAGCTGGTCGGCGCGCTCCAGCATCTCTTCAGGTGATTCTGAACCCTCGAAACCCGCATGGCCCGACGAGAAGCTGACCGGTATGCGCTCCCCCCGAAAGGTGACATCCACTCTGCCGATGCGGGCAAGCAGAGCGGGGACCTGGTCCGACGGGCATTCCGGCAGCAGCACCAGGAACTCATCGCCCCCCAGCCGCACCGGCAGATCGGAGATGCGCAAGGACTGCTTGAGCCGCGCGGCAAATTCCTTCAGCACCATGTCTCCGGCCACGTGCCCGTACTTGTCGTTGATCTGCTTGAAATTGTTCAGGTCCAACACCACCACGGTGAGGGGGTGCCCGTAGCGGCGCGAGCGGTCCACCTCGGCCTGCAAACGATGCTCGGCGAAGCGCCGGTTGTACAGTCCGGTGAGCGGATCGATCATAGCCAGCTTGTGGTATTCGTTGGCGCGCAGGCGCAGGCTGGCCATCAGCTCGATTTGCCCGGCCATCTGCGAGCGCAGGCGTTTGATCAGCACCTGCTGGTAGATGGTGTAGGTGTTGAACAACAGCACCAGGCCGACCAGGCCCCTGACCGCCTGCTCCAGGTTGAATTGGAAGAAGTTGCTGCGGTCCTCCATCAGCGTGGGCAAGGAGAGAGACACCACCGCCACGGTCAGCAGCAGCATCACCACCACCGCGGCCCACCACAACCACCAGTCGTGACGCTCCAGCCGGCGCAGCGCCGTCTGGATCTTCTTCATCTCCTCCAGGCCGTTGTCTATGTTGCTTTCGTTCTGCATGGTCCGTTTACGCGGCAGTCTGCGTCTATTACTTCTTCGGCGTTTTCGCCCGGAAGCTTTACACCCGGAAGGATACACCGCCGCCGACACCGCTCCGTATCCCAC
Source organism: Terriglobia bacterium (assembly GCA_041485165.1). GTDB lineage: Bacteria > Acidobacteriota > Terriglobia > Acidiferrales > UBA7541 > JAAFGT01. The sequence goes on from JBGPJC010000015.1 coordinate 35,858, forward strand.
GAGAGGCGGCGCTCCGAATCAGATAACTCGAATCCGGGCAAGTATCAGGGAAGGAATAGCGCGCCCCGCGTCCTGGGCCTTTCTGGTTGGTTTGGCTCGATTCCGGAGTATAATCCGCGCGTCCGGCATTCTGCGCTGGAGCCCCCCATCGCCCCTCAGCGCAAGTTCCGGCGGGAGGCGCTTGTGGCCCTCGAAATCACCGCGCGCAAAGCGGGCGACGTAACCATCCTGGACCTCAAAGGGCGCGCCACGCTGGGGAAAGACACCGACAAGCTGAACGATGCGCTGCGCGACCAGATCGCCGGGGGCGCGCGCAAGCTGCTGGTCAACCTCTCCGGCCTCAACCAGATGGACAGCTCCGGCATCGCCACGCTGGTGCGCAGCTACGTCACCATGGGAGTAGCCGGCGGCAGCATGAAGCTGCTCTCTTCAGGGGGCCGCGTCCACGATGTGCTCGTGGTCACCCATCTGCTCAAGGCCATCCCGCACTTCGACAACGAAACGCAAGCCATTACCAGTTTCTCCTGACCAATCCGCCTGAGCCGTCAGGAGGTGCCGACTTGGAATGTCACCCCGTCCGACGATTGCCCCGGACATTCTTCCGCAGCGTCTCCCTGCTGGCCGGCGTGCTGCTCGCTCTTCCCCTCGCTGCGCAAACCGAGAATTCTGTCCTCACCCCGCTGGCCGATACGATAGCGGATAAAGTCCTCAAGGCCGCGAGGCGGGAGAAGACGGCAAAACTTCTGGTTGCGGATTTTTGCGCGAAGGGCGGAGGAGTGACCCCGCTGGGAACACATCTTGCGGACAAGTTTTCTGAGGCGCTCTCCAAACATGCCCCAAATCTGACCGTGATGCCGCGGACAGAATTCCTGAAATCCCTGAAGACGCAGTGGATTGTGCCGGCCGACTTCAGGAATCCCCTCGTCGCCCGCTATCTCGCCTTTGCTGCGGGTGTGCAGTTTGTTGTCCTGGGCATCCATTCTCGGTCAGGAGATTCCATTGAGCTCCGGCTTAAGGTGATCTCCACCAAGAATGGAGAAACCGTCGGCGAGGTAAAGCAGGTCATCCCCTTGGATCTGGATGAAAAAAACCTCCTCGGCAGGGCAATGCCAGAGTCAAGCGAGTATGAAAACGCTGGGATGCGCCTGCCGAAAGCCGGGGTCGGCGGCTATACCGAACCTAACTGCGAGACCTGCCCGCAGCCCCCCTTTACCCAGGAGGCCAGAGATGCCAAGGCGAGCGGCGATGTGATTCTGCGAGTTCTGGTCGAGCCAGATGGCTCGGTGAGGATCCTGGCGGTGCTTCTGGGCGCCAGCTTCGGATTGACAAAACAGGCCGCCCAGGCCGTCTCAAAGTGGAAGTTAAAGCCTGCGCGGGGTCCCGACGGCAAGCCTGCGGCTGTGGCTATGGACATAGAGGTTGTTTTTCGGCTGCTATAAGACTGGGCGCTGAGGTTCCCTGAGGGTTGCAACCGCTTGCTGCTCAGGCTCCTTTCTTCAGTTCGGCGAGAACCAGCTTGGCGACTTCCCTGAGCGTCTCGAAAATTCCCGCTCCATTCACGGCGATGGATTCCACCACCGGTTCGCTTTTCATCTGCAAGTGCTTTTTCAATTCTTCCACTGAGAGAACGTTGGGCAGGTCGCGCTTGTTCATCTGCAGAACGTAGGGAATAGTAGCGAAACCCAGCCCGTGCTCTTTGAGATGTTCCTGCAGGTTGTCCAGGGTCTCCAGGTTTGCGTCCAGGCGCTCTTCCTGCGAATCGGCCACAAACACCACGCCATCGGCGCCCTTCAGGATGAGCTTGCGGCTGGCTTCATAGAACACCTGGCCGGGAACGGTGTAGAGATGGAAACGCGTGCGAAACCCGCGCACCGTGCCAAGGTCCAGCGGGAGGAAATCGAAGAACAGCGTGCGGTCAGTCTCCGTGGCCAGAGAGATCATCTTGCCCTTCTGGCCGGACGAGGTATGGTCGTAGATCCATTGCAGGTTCGCGGTCTTCCCGCCAAGCCCCGGACCGTAGTAGACGAGCTTGCAATTGATTTCGCGCGCAGGAAAATTAATGAAAGACACGAAGTCCTCAACTTGACCGAGCGGTTAGTTATAGCACGGCCCGGCAGGGCAGGCCAAGGTGAGGTTCGTAGGCGGCACTCCTGGGGCCGGAACCGGACTTGCGGCGGCCGGAGAGTGGTCCTGGAGGCCCGGCGGCGCCACCAGCCTGAGGCGCCGGCTGGAATTGACATCGAGGCAAGACCAGCCCCAACTACTTAACTGTTAGCTATGCCCCAAGGGGTGCATTGACTCCACACGGCGGGGTCTGCTAGCATCGCGCCGTGGCAAGTCCGGGAAAGGCCCGCGGGCGCCGCGCGCAGGCGCGAGTAAAAACGAAGCCCCGCCCCACTACCTCTATCAAAATAAAGGGTTTAAAACAAAATCTGTGGGCCGAACGGCCGAAGAGCAAGATGACCGACCCACGCGCACAGCAGCAGCACAAGCTTTATGAAGAAGCCATGCGCTATTTCCACGAGCAAAAGTTTCTGCGCGCCAAGCAGGCTTTCGAAAAAGTGCTCGAGGGGTTCAGTCGCGAGCTTGCCGATCGCGCGCAGATGCACCTGCGCACCTGCGAGCGCCGCATCCACCGCCCTCCGGAGAGCGCGCCGCGCTCCATCGAGGAGTTCTACCATCACGGCGTGGCCATGATGAACTTGGGACGCTGGGAAGAGAGCCGGCAGGCCCTGGAGCGCGCGCGAAAGCTTTCCCCCAAGGCAGATTTTGTGATCTACGCGCTGGCGGCTCTTGACTGCCTGACCGGCGAGGCCGAATCGGCGATGACCAATCTGAAAGCGGCCATCGATCTGCGTCCCGAGAACCGCTATCACGCCCGGAACGACGAGGATTTCGCTTACCTGCTCGAAGACCCGCGCTTCACCGAACTGCTCTATCCCGAGCGCGAAGGCTCCGCCGGCTAGACTGCATTCCGTCTCGATGCCCCCGCTGTGACCAACGCAAGTGCCAAGACGAACAAGCCTCTCCGCATCGTGGCGGTGGGCGGAGGCACAGGCCTGTCCACTTTGTTGCGCGGGCTGAAGCACTACGTGGCGCGGCCCTCCAGAAAGCTGGGCGAGCCGGATGAACAACTGCCCATCGGCGATCTTGTCGCCGTGGTCACCGTCACCGACGACGGCGGCAGCTCCGGGCGTCTGCGCCGCGAGTACCGCATCTTGCCTCCCGGCGACATCCGCAACTGTCTGGTGGCGCTCTCGCAGGATGAGGCTTTGCTCGGCCGCCTGTTCCAGTACCGCTTCTCGAGCGGGCGCGGCCTGCGAGGACACAGTTTCGGCAATCTCTTCGTCACCGCGCTCACCCAGGTCACCGGCGATTTCACGGAGGCGGTGCGGCTGTGCAGCGAAGTCCTGGCCATCCGCGGGCGGATTTTCCCGTCGACGCCGCAACTGGTGACGCTCGAGGCGGCGCTGAGTGACGGCTCAGTGGTCTCCGGGGAAACAAAAATTTCGCGCACGCATAAGACCATCCGCCGGGTGCGTCTGGTGCCGCGAGGCGCCCGGCCACTGCCAGAGGTGATTGAAGCCATCCGCCGCGCCGACCTGGTGCTGGTCGGTCCGGGTTCTCTCTACACCAGTATCATCCCCAACTTGCTGGTCAGCGGTGTGGCCGAAGCGCTGCGCAAGACACGGGCCACGCGCGTGTACATTGCCAATCTGATGACCCAGCCGGGAGAGAGCCAAGGCTACAGCGTGGCCGACCATGTGCGCGCCATCCACGAGCACACGCGCGGCCGCGTCCTGGATTGGGTGGTCATCAACCACCAGGGAATTTCTCCGCGCCTGCTGCGCCGTTACCGCGCCGATGGCGCCGAGCAGGTGGCTGTGGACCTGGCCGAACTCCAGCGCATGGGGCTGCGCTGCGTCTTTGACGATCTGATCGAAGAGGACGGCGTGGTCCGCCATGCCGCCGACCGCCTCACCCGCCTTCTGCTCGAGGAGTTCGTCTTCCGCCGCAACCGGGCCTAGCGCCAAACTGGCGCCGCCTCGCCGCGGCTCCCTCCGCCGGCCGCCCACCCTATGCGGCACTCTGCTTCCACTACACGTCTTGCGTGCGAGGGGGTGGATTCGTATACTTGGCCGCGCTGCCGGGGTCGATTTGCCCGTTTGCTGGCGGGCCTGCTCACCGCGGCGGTTGCACCTCTCCATCCTGGTTTCACCCGGCAAGGAGAAGCGGCCATGGATACCGTCCTCAGCGTCCACAACGAACTCAACATCTACGAGTCCGCGGAAGCGCGATTTGAGTTCGCGGCGCGCCGGCTGGGCCTGGAAGAAGGCCTGTACAAGTACCTCAAATACCCCAGCAAGGAAATCACCCTGTACATTCCCGTCGCGCTGGATGATGGGCAGCTGGAAGTTTTCACCGGCTACCGCGTGCTGCATTCCACCGTGCGCGGCCCGGGCAAGGGGGGCATCCGTTTTTCCCCGGATGTGACCCTCGACGAAGTCCGCGCGCTGGCCGCCTGGATGACCTGGAAATGCGCGGTGGTGAACATCCCGTTCGGCGGAGCCAAGGGCGGAGTCATCTGCGACCCTTCCAAGCTGTCCCTGCTGGTCCTCGAGCGCATCACCCGGCGCTACACCGCCGAGCTGAGCGAGTGGCTCGGCCCGGAGCGCGATGTCCCCGCGCCCGACCTGGGCACCAACGAGCAGACCATGGCCTGGGTGATGGACACCTACTCGATGCACAGCCGTCAAGCCACCACAGCAGTGGTCACCGGCAAGCCGCTCGAGCTGGGCGGATCGCGTGGACGCCGTGAGGCCACTGGCCGCGGCTGCTTGATCGTCTGCGACAAGGCGCTGGCCAAGCTGGGGATGAAGCGCGAGTCCACCCGCGTAGTCATCCAGGGATTCGGCAACGTCGGCTCGATGTCGGCGACGCTCATGCACCAGGCCGGATACAAGATCGTGGGCCTCGCCGATATCCACGGCGGGCTCTACAACGAAAAAGGTTTCGATGTTCCTGCGGTCATCGATTGGGTCTACACCCAGGGCAAACCGCTGCCGGAATTTCCCGGCGGGACAAAACTCCCTTCGCAGGAGATCCTCTTCCAGCCCTGCGAGATCGTGCTGCCCGCAGCCATTGAGAACCAGATCACCAGCAAGAATGCCGATCGCCTCCAGGCGCGCGTCCTTTGCGAAGGCGCCAATGGCCCCACCACCGCCTCGGCCGATTCGATACTCGATCAGAAAGGCGTTTTCGTGGTCCCCGATATCCTGGCCAACGCCGGCGGCGTGACAGTCAGCTATTTCGAATGGGTGCAGGACCGCCAGGGCTTTTTCTGGCGGGAAAGCGAAGTGAACGAACGTCTCCAGGATGTGATGGAGAGCAGCTTCGACGCCGTGGTGCAATATGCCGGCCAGCACCACGTCAACAACCGCATCGCTGCCTACATGGTGGCTATTGACCGCGTGGCGCGGGCTTTAAAGCTCCGGGGGATTTATGCCTGATCGCCCCAGGCGGCCTGCCCGCAGGACCAACTCCTCTCGCGGCGGCGCAGCCCGTCCGCTCCCGGGCCACGCGCTGCACGCGCCGGAGGTCATCGAGCACGGCGCCAGAAAGCCCGAGGCCCAGCACCGGCGCGATCTCTGCGCCGCGGGCCGCTGGATGCAGGAGCGCGGGTTTATCTCCGCCACGGAAGGCAATCTCTCCGTGCGCCTTGACGCGCAGCGCATTCTGACGACTCCAACCGGGGTGGGCAAATGCTGGATGCAGCCCGATGACCTGGTCATCGTAGACCTTCACGGCCGCACCATTGGCGGCAACAACGCGCCATCTTCGGAGATGGCCATGCATCTGACTTTCTACCTGCGCCGCCCCGACGTAAACGCCATCTGCCACGCCCATCCGCCCACGGCAACCGGGTATGCCGCTGCGGGCATTGCGCTCGACAAAGCCCTGCTCAGCGAAATCGTGCTTACCCTCGGCGCCATACCACTGGCGCCTTACGCCACGCCCGGCACAGCCGAAGTTCCTGAAGCTCTCGCTCCGCTGATCGAGCACTACGATGCCATCCTGCTGGCCAACCATGGCGTGGTTACCTGCGGGCCGGACTTGCTCACCGCGCTCTATTACATGGAGAACGCCGAGCACTGCGCCCGTGTCTCCCTGGTCACCGAGGTACTCGGAAGACGGAGGCTTCTCACCCGCGCTGAGGTGGAAAAACTTCTCGCTGCCCGGCCGCGCTACGGTCTGCCGCCAGCCACCCCCGGTATCCCGCGCCCGTTGGCCGCCGACTCCTCTGGAGCGGTAGACGACCGCGTGAGCCTCACGCGTGAAGAGCTCGCTGGTCTGATCGAAGACGCCGTTCGCAGCGATCGCCATCGCCGGTAGCTGCGGGGCCCGGCCCGGTCACAATTCCTCCTGTCGCCGGCTGCGCCATTTTCGCAAAATCCGAGAAGCGTGCCGGGCACGATCGCCATACCATTGCTCCTGTCATGCCGCCACTGGGCGAAGGAGGATTCCCTGATGGCAGAGACCACGGAAATGCTCGAGGCGGTGAAATCCGGAGATGTGCCGCGGGTGAAGAAACTGCTGAGCGCGGAGCCTGGACTGGTCAACGCCCGGGCGGAGAGCGGAGAATCCGCCATTCTGCTTTCCTTATACTACGGCCACGCTGCGGTCAAAGATTTGCTGCTCTCCAGCGGCGCGGAATTGAATGTGTACGAAGCCGCAGCCGCGGGAGAACTCGAGCGCGTGAAGTCGCTCGTCGCCGCCTCGCCGGACCTGCTCGCTTCGTTTTCACACGACGGTTTCGCGCCCCTGCACCTGGCCGCTTTCTTTGGCCAGCAGGCCGTGGTGGACTATCTGCTTTCCCGCGGCGCCGCGGTGAATGAAATTTCCCGAAATCCCTCGGCGCTGCGGCCCATCCACTCCGCGGTGGCCCATCGTCACCCGGAGACGGCACTGGCCATCACGCGAGCGCTGATCGCCGCCGGCGCGGAGGTCAATGTAACCCAGCAGGCCGGCTGGACGCCGCTGCACAGCGCCGCGCTGCACGGCTACTTGCCTCTGGTAAAGGTCCTGCTCGAAGCCGGTGCCGAC
>JBGPJC010000016.1:0-41860 GCA_041485165.1 Terriglobia bacterium
ACTGGGTACACTCTGTCATGAAAAGGCCGCCTCTGTTCGGACATTCACTACGTCTCGACAACGCAGTTATGCCCGAAAAAGCGGCCTTTTTCTATTTCAATCAGCACATTTTTTCTATGCTGGTGAGATATCCGGGCTAGTAACCAATAGAAGGCACAAACTTTAGTACCAATGCGCGGGGGACGCTCCGGGGCTAGAATGCGCTGACTGGAATCTCTATGAAGTCCTCATTCGCAACCCGATGTGCCATCGCCGGGTGGGTCCTGCTGGTGGGCAGCTACTTGGTCGCGGCGTTGACCCTGTCGGACGGTCCCACGCTGACCACCTTCGGGGACATTGCCCAGTGTTTTGCTCCGCTGCTGGCCAACCTCGGCCTTCTGCTCAACGCCTCTTCCACCCACTGGCGCAAGAACGCCTTCTGGATGCTTCTGGCCATGGGCTGCACGATGTGGATGCTTGGCCAGTTCATGTGGGTGTACTTCGAGTTGTACCTGCACGTGACCGTGCCCAACCCGTTTGCCGGTGACGTCATCTTCTTCCTGCACGTGGTGCCCATGATCGCCGCGCTCACCCTGCAGCCGCATCTCCGCCAGGCGGACCGCCACCTGCGCTACGGCTTCCTGGATTTCTCGCTGCTGATGTTGTGGTGGGTGTACCTCTACGTGTTCGCGGTCATCCCCTGGCAGTATGTCACTCCCAACCTCGAGTTCTACGGCAACAGCTTCAACCGGCTTTATTTCCTGGAGAACGCGGTGCTGGTCGTCGGGCTGGCGGTGTTGTGGAGCCAGTCGCGCGGGGTCTGGCGCCGGGTCTACACACTCTTATTCGCCGCGGCATCCGTCTACCTGGTTGGCTCCTCATCCATCAATTTTCTGATTGACCTGAAAAAATATTACACGGGAAGCATCTATGACATCCCCTTGATCTCCTCTTTCCCGTTGTTTGGCACCGCCGGGCTGTATGCCTTCCTGCACTCGGCGGACAAGGAAGCGCTGCCTGTTCCGCAGAAAGCGGACAACCTCTGGCCAGCGCGGCTGGCCATGATGGCGGTCATCACGCTGCCGCTCTTCGCCATCTGGAGCGTGGTCTGGAGCCAGGCGCCGGATGCGGTGCGCAACTTCCGCCTGGCGGTGACCCTGGGCACCATGCTCCCGCTCAACTTCCTGGTCTCCTGGCGGCAGCACCTGGTCAACCGCGAACGCCTGGGGCTGCTGCACGCCTCGCAGGAGTCGGTGGAAAACCTGCGCCGCCTGCAGACCCAGTACGTACAGGCGGAGAAGCTGACTTCGCTGGGCCAGCTCGCCGCCGGCGCTGCGCACGAGATCAATAATCCGCTCACCGCCATCCTGGGATATTCCGACCTGATGTTGAGCGACGCCTCGCTGCCGGGCCGCCCGCGCGGGCTCTCCGAAAAGATTCGCGCGCAGGCCGAGCGCACCAAGAAGCTGGTCACCAGCTTGCTCAGTTTCGCCCGGCAGGTTCCGGCGGAGAAAATCCTGCTGGACCTGAATCCCATCCTCTCCAGCGCCGTCCAGCTCCGCTCGCTCGACCTGCGAGATAAAAACGTCAGCATCGAGTTGGACACGGAGAGCGTGCTTCCCGGCGTGCGCGGCGACCCCAATCAGTTGTTGCAGGTCTTTTTCAACGTCATCAGCAATGCCGTGGATGCCATGGAAGAGATTGGCGGAGGTGTGCTTACGGTGCGCACCTCTCGCGATCGCACCAACGCGGTGATCGAGTTTGCCGACACCGGCCCGGGCATCAAGGAGCCCGGCCGGGTTTTCGATCCTTTCTACACCACCAAGCCGGTGGGTAAAGGCACCGGCCTCGGCCTGAGCATCTGCTACGGCATCATCCGGGAGCATGGCGGGCAAATCACCTGCAGAAACCAGCCCGATGGCGGAGCGGCCTTCCGCATCGAACTGCCCGTCCTGCCGGTGCATTTCCCGCAGCCGGTGGCCGCATTCCTCCCCACCACGAAAAGCGCGTAACCCAGGTTCGCCCGGGCCCGTCTGTGCATCCAATGGAAAGTCCTGCGGCCGGTGATGAGCGAGCCGCGCCCCCGGTGGTATACTGGGGAGGTTTCCGGAGAGACTCGTGATCAACCGCGCCGCCAGAATCATCGTCCTCACGCTTTCGGGCGCCGTCCTTCTTTACGTTGGCGTCGGCTACGCCCTGGGCAAAACCTCGGAAGACCGCACCTATCGCTCGCTCGGGGTGTTCAGCGAGGTGCTGCAGCACGTCCAGCAGGACTACGTGGAAGATCCCAACATGCAGGTGGTGACGCTGGGCGCACTGCACGGCCTGCTGGAATCGCTGGACTCCCAGTCCGGCTACCTGAGCCCGCGGGAGTATGCCGACTTCCAGAAGAGGTCGCGGGCGATATCGCGAGGCGATGTGGGCGCGGCACTCGCCAAGCGTTTCGGTTATGTGGTCGTTCTGGCCACGCTGCCCGGCAGCCCGGCGCATAAAGCCGGTTTGCACAGCGGAGACATCCTGGAAAGCATCGCGGGTTTCGGCACGCGCGATATCTCCATCCGCCAGGCCGAGTTGCTGCTGGCCGGAGAGCCCGGCACGGTCGTCAAGCTCACCGAAATCCCCCGCCGCAGGACAGAATCAAAGGCGCTGGAGATGACCCGCGTGGTGTTGCCGCCGGCGAAACTGCTCGCCGACCGGCTGGAAGGCGATATCGCTTACCTGAGCGTCCCCACGCTGGCCGCTGGCCGCGCCGCGGAAATTCGCGAGAAACTCGCCGAGCTGAGCAAGCAAGGCGCGCAAAAGCTGATCCTGGACCTGCGTGATTGCGCCTCGGGCGAGCCTGCCGAGGCCATCGAGACAGCGAGGCTGTTCCTTTCATCGGGCACCATCACCACGCTGCGCGGCCAGGCGGTGACCACCAAGGATTTCTCCGCGCAGGCCGGCAAGGCGGTGTGGACCGGGCCGCTGAGCGTTCTGATTTCGAGCAGCACGGCCGGCGCAGCGGAAATCCTGGCTGCCGCCCTGGCAGGCAACAAGCGCGCTGCAACCATAGGCGGGCGCACGTTTGGAGTCGCTTCCGAGCAGCGCATCATGCCGCTCGATGACGGTGGCGCTCTGGTGCTGACCACCGCGTTGTATTACACGCCCGCGGGCAAGTCCATCAACAGCGAGGGCGTCGCGGCGAGCGTGGAAGTGGCCACGTCAATCGATGATTCCGCTGATCAGCTCGATGAAGACAGCGCGCCGGGGTCCGCGGAAACACCCTCCACCGGGATTTCCCTCCGGCCGCACGACGACCCGGTCCTGAAAAAGGCCATCGAGCTGCTCAAGAGCGCAGTCAAGAAAGCGGCTTAGCCAGCTGTGGCCATGATCGCCGCAACTTCCCGGGCGTCCCGCCCGATTGCATCCTCCGTAGTGCGCAGGGTTCTCTTCTCGTGGCTACTCCTCGTCCTGCTTTTTCTGTCCTTTACTGCCTGCCGAGAGAAGGAATCGTCTTCGTCAGACGCGCGCGCCAACACTGCTTCGGGCGCAACCGGTGTTTCGCTGCCGGGGCCGCGTCTGGCCGTGATCATTGACGACCTGGGCTACGAACTTTCTTCCTCCGAGCGGTTCTTCGCGCTGCCATTCCGCATGACCGCCGCAGTTCTTCCCAATCATCCGTTCTCCGCGCAGGTGGCGGAGCGGGCCAGCCAGCTCGGCTTCCAGGTCCTCCTCCATTTGCCGATGGAGTCCGCGGGCGGCGACGAGAAGGCGGAGGCCAGCGAGTTGCGCGTGGGGATGACGCCGCAGGAGATTGCGCGCGCGCTGGACGAGATGCTGGCCAGCGTGCCGCACGCCGCGGGCGTCAACAACCATCAAGGATCGCGCGCCACCGCAGACGCCGCGCTGATGCGCTCGCTGGTCGCTGCACTGCGCTCGCGCCACCTCTTCCTGGTGGATAGCCGTACCTCGTCCGATTCCGTGGCTTACAATTCGGCGCGTGCCGCCGGACTCCCCGCGGCATACCGTACTATTTTTCTGGATGACGTCGCTGCGCCCGCAGCCATCGCCGCGCAGCTCGCGCTGGCCGAGCGCCAGGCCCGCGAGCGCGGCTGGGCGCTGGCCATCGGACATCCCTACCGCGCCACGCTGGACGTGCTCACAGAATCGCTTCCGGGGATCGAGGCGCGCGGCGTGCGGTTGGTGTATGCCTCAGAAGTTGTGGAGTGAGGGTTTGTAGCTTACGCCAGCGTTTCCGCGACCAGGCCGGCAACTTCTTTTGCCAGCGAGGCGGCGGCGGTTAATCCCGGGGAGTCGATGCCGACAAGATGGATTGCTGCGGGAGTGGCGGGATCGCGCTCGATGACGAAGTCCGCGTACTTTTCCGCGCCTTGCTGCGGCGCGAGTTTGGCGCGAATGCCCGAAAAGGCAGGGACCAGGTCAGCCTCCTCGATTTCCGGCAATAGCGCCCGCGCCTTCCGAGCGAATTCCGCGACCGGCTCGCGACCGCTCTCGTAGTCGGTCTTGCTGTCCGTGGGCCGCGCCGTCGGGCCAACCAGCAGCGTCCCCCACAGCGTGCGCGTCAGGTGCACACCCAGCGAAAGCCCCTCCGGGTGCGGCAGGGGATAGACCAGCGCGCGCACCAGATGCGATTTCGCGGGAACTGCCTCGCAGTAATCTCCACGGACGGGAAGAATGCGGTAGCGGTGATTGCCCAGCAGGGCGGCGACTTCATCCGCGAACAATCCGGCGCAGTTGACCACGCAACGCGCGTCAATCTCTCCCAGTGAGCTCGAGACGCGTATCTCCGCGCCGCGGGGCTCGAGCCGCTCGACTTTCGCGGAGGTCACGATGTTCGCGCCGCGCTCTGCGGCCACGCGCGCGTAGGCCTTCACCAGCTCCTCGCTCATCACCAGGCCGGAGGAGGGAACTTCCAGCGCGGCGCGGCCTTCGATGTGCGCTTCGCGCGAGCGCATCTCCTGGCGGTCGAGCATGCGCACGCCACTTACGCCGTTTTCCTCGGCGCGCTTGGCCAGTGCTTCGAGCCGCGGCAGCTCGCCGGTGCTCGAAGCGACCACCAGCTTGCCCGTGCGCCGGTGGGGGACGCCGTGCGCCGCGCAGAATTCGAAGGTCAGACGGTTGCCGGCGACGCAGTGGCGGGCTTTGCGCGACCCCGGAGTGTAGTAGAGGCCGGCGTGGATCACACCGCTGTTGCGCGAGCTGGCGCCCATGCCCAGCTTGGGCATCTGCTCGAGGAGAAAGACGTCGGCAAACTTTGCAGACAGCTCGCAGGCCAGCGCGCAGCCCACCACGCCGCCGCCGATGATGACTACATTGGCTGTGTCACGCTCGATGGGGCACCTGCTCCGTTCTCCGCGCTCAGTTCCTTGGAGGCACTACTCGACGACTCCCGCGCCCTCGAACAGTGACGCGCACTCGACCAGCTTGGCCCCGCTGCCGTCGTGCACGGCGTAGGTCGAGTTCTTTTTGCCGTCGTAGTCCTTCTGCCAGAGCGAAGCGCCGCCGTGCACTCCGGCCTTGTTGAGCGCGTAGAATTTCAGATGGAAGTGGAACAGGCGGGTTTTATCGTTGTTGTAGTTGCGGGCCACGCGGCGCAGCGCTTCGAGACACGCTTCCGTCGGCGAGGCGCCCCGGCGCATGGTTTCCACGATGGTGTGCGCGCCGGACACCTTGATATTTTCCTCGCCTTTGCCGGTCGAGCCCGCCGCGCCAATGTCGTTGTCCACAAACAGTCCGGCGCCGATGATCGGCGAATCGCCCACGCGGCCAGCGATTTTCCATGACAGGCCGGAGGTCGTGGTGGTGCCGGAAATGTCGCCCTTCTCGTTCACCGCAAGACAGTTGATCGTGCCGGTTGGAGGGTGCAGCACCACTTCGCGGATGTGCTCGGCCCAGGCCATTTTTTCCGGCGTGTCCAGAAGCGCACCAACGCGCTCCTTCCACTCGGGGCTGTCCAGGCCCGGCCTCCAGTTTTCAGTGGTCTTGGCCTTCCATGCCAGCCAGGCCAGACGCGAGCGTTCGGTCAGCAGATTCTGTGGCTCAAAACCCTGCGCGATGGCGTAACGCAGCGCGCCCTCGCCGACGATCATCACGTGGTTGCTGCGTTCCATCACCCGCTTGGCCACCAGCGAAGGGTTCTTCATGCGGCGCAGCGAGGCCACGGAGCCGGCGCGGCGCGTGGGACCGTGCATCACGCTGGCGTCCAACTCGACTTCACCGTCTTCGTTGGGCAGGCCGCCGTAGCCCACGGAATCGTCGTTGGGATCGTCTTCGACCACGTTGACGGTAGCGAGAACGGCGTCGAGCGTGTCGCCGCCGCGTTTGAGGATGTCCATGCCACGGCCCAGCGCGTTCACCCCGTTGGAGCTGGAGAGGATCAAGGGGCGTTTACCGCCCTCGAAGGGGAGCGCGGCGCCGAAGACGCGGCGCGTCCCGGCGAGAATCCCGCCGGCGAGAGTGGTGAGGGTGAATTCTCTGCGGGTCCAGCGTTGCATGGGGACTCCTTCTTATTGCCAGGATGCAGGCGCAGCATAATCCGGTCGCGGCATCGCTGCAAGCACTCGGACTGGGAAGGGAGAAAGCGGCGAAGCTTCTTAGCCGCCCAGGGGCAGATAGTACTGCGTGCCCTGCACCGGTTCTTGAAGGCGGCGCAGGAGTTGCTGCAGGTCGGCATCGCGTTCGACGAAATCAATTTCCGAGGTGTTGACCACCAGCAGGTCGGAGGCGTGATAGCGAAAGAAGAAGTGCTCGTAGGCGCGCACCACTTCCTCCAGGTATGCGGGCGCGATGTGCGCTTCCTCCTGCTGAGATTTGCGGGAGATGCGCTGGCGGAGCACTTCTGGCGAAGCCTGCAGGTAGATCACCAAATCGGGCAGGGGCAGCTCGCGCGAGAAAATGTTGTAGTAACGGTCGTAGAGGCGCAGCTCTTCATTGTTCAGGTTGATGTTGGCGAAGATCTTGTCCTTTTCGAAAATAAAGTCGCTGACCACCGCTCCAGTCACGGCGTCGAGCCGCGCCTCTTTCAGCCGGTGCTGCCGCTCCAGCAGAAAATACATCTGCGAGCGGAACGCGCCGCCGGGACGGTCCTCGTAGAACTGGCGGAGGAAGGGGTTGTCTTCGCAATCGTAGATGCGGCGGGCATGGAGGCGCTCGGCCAGGATCTTGGCCAGCGTGCTCTTGCCCACGCGGATGGGCCCCTCGACGGCAATGTACCGCGGCTGCCGGAAGGAAGGCGCGCTGCTGCCCGTGGTCGAATGCGCGGCCATGAAGCGCGCATTATAACAGAGGCGGCGCTGCGGTCTCCGGGTCCGGGCGGCTCCGCCGCGGGACTGTTGCGCCCCGAGAAACTTGCCGATGGAGGCGAAGGGACGCCGAGTTTTACAGCCCGCCCTTCGTGCTAGACTTTGGCAGGTGAGTACTCTTCCCGCGGAGCGAGGTTTCCAGACGTGCCAGAGATAAACGAAAAAAGGAAATTCCGGCGCGTGCCCATGGTTGCCCTGGTGCAGACCGAAATCGGGGGCATGCCTTACGTCGCCGAGGCCCGCAACATCAGCGTGGGCGGCATGCTGTTGCGCACCATCTTCACCCTGGAGGAAGGGGTAAGCATCCAACTGCGCTTCGTCCTGCCCGACAGCGAGCAGGACATCGCCGTCACCGCCATGGTGCAGCACGTCAGCCCGGATGCCTACATGGGCATCCGTTTCCTCGACCTTTCCCTCGAAGACCGCGCGCGGATCCAAGCTTACGTGGATGCCGCGCACACGGAAGCGTGACCCCGGCCGCGGCTGGCACGCGTCTTACCATCCCTGAGCGAGTACGGCGATGATCCGCCCCAGCGCCTCGGCGTCCCGCACGTCAATCACTTCCGCTGGAGAATGCGAATAGCGCAGCGGCCAGGCCAGCGGCACATCCACCGTGCCGAAGCGCGTGAACACCGAGCCATCGTTTCCGCCGCCGGTGACGCCGTATTGCGCCGGGATACCGTTGGCTCGCGCCATGGCCATCACGCGCTCGACCAACTCGCGCGGCGCGATGTTGGAATTGTCCACGGCGCGCACCACGAACCCCTGGCCAATCGGCGCGTAACCAAAGCGGTCCAACTCCAGCGGAGAATCTGAGCTGACAAAGGTGTCGATGGCGAAGACATAGTCCGGCGACGCACCGGCGGCGGCCAGCCGTTGCGCGGCCCGCGCCGCGCCGAGCAGCCCCACCTCTTCCTGGGTGGACCAGATCAGCGTGACTTCGCGCCCCGCGAGGCTGGGGCCCAGCGCCCAGGTGGCGGCGATCAGCGCGGCGCAGCCAACGCGGTCGTCAAAGCTGCGGCCATTCGCGCGCGTGCCGAGAAGCGGGCGATATTTTTTCGGGATGGTGGCCCAGTCGCCCACGCGAATACCGATTTTTTCGGCTTCCTCGGCGCTGCGTGCGCCGACGTCGATGCGGCCTTTATCCTGTGCCGCGCGGTCGCGAGGCCATTCGAAGCCCGGGGCATCCCAGCCGGCAGGAAGCTCCAGGACTCCCGGAAGAATACTCTTGGCGGTGTGCAGAAGGACGGGGTGCCCGGCGAAGTAGTGCTGCACACCGCCGCCGAGCGCCTCGACCTCGAGACGGCCGTCGGGGGCGATGGACTTGACCTCGTAGCCGATCTCGTCCATGTGTGCGACGAAAAGGAGTTTCGCCGGGTGTACGTCTGGTGCTTTCACGCCCAACTTGAGCACCAGGTTCCCGGCTGGGTCGGTTTCGGGCTTGGCCCACGGCGGCAGCAGTGCGGAAATTTTCTCGCGCACGGCGCTTTCGTGTCCGCTCGCGCCGTAGGTCTCGACCAGTAGTGACAAGAGCTCAGTCATGGCAGGCGCGGTTTGCGGCCTGGTATAGGCTCCATCACCTATCCCGCCGCCCCACCCAGCGCCAACTCCTGGTGGCGGCGGGCCAAGGAGGTAGATTCTGAGCAGCGTCGCCAGATTAGAAAGATCGCCCCTGCCGACAATTTCCGCGGGAGTGACTGGCCAGGAGATGGGCACAGCCAGGTGCGCAAACCGGGCGGGCAGCCCGCGCCATGTGGCAATTGCGGAATGAGGGAGAGGGCCGGATCCGGCCAAGGTCAAGGTGATGTGGTTGGCTTCTGCAAGTTTCGCCAAGTCCGCGGCCAGCCCTTCGACCGGCTGTTCCGAGTTTGCGGTAGCCAGGAGCACGCCATTCCCGGGAGCAGGGCGCTCTTTCGGCGCGAGGGCTGGTTTCAACCCAGCACGCGGGGGAATCAGGCGCCCGACGTAAATCATTTCATCGGCGGGCACTTCTTCCAGCAGCCTTTCGATTCCCCGCGAGCCGGCCCACTGACGGGTGACAAAGGCGATGGTCACAGTGCCGGAAAATTTCTGGTCCTTGCAATGTGTCAGTAGTTCAAGGAGCACGGCGGCGCCGAAGCGGTCGCCGATCGCGGGCGCAGTAAGCTGCCCGCCGCCCAACTGATAGACGGTGCGCTCCAGCGTGACCGGGTCGAGCAAATCCACACCCGCCTGGCGAACTTCGGCGGCATTCGTCGCCCCGATATCCACGTACATCTCGTCCGGATGATTCATGTGTGGCGCGTCGCGGCGGCCGGGCTGCAAGTGGACAGAGAGTCCTGCAATCACGCCGGGCACGCGCTTGCCGGAGCGCGTGGAAATGACCACGGGCTGCGCGAAATGCAATTGGTCGAAGAGCGCGGGCGGGGCCTGTTGCGGCAGCCGTTGCAAGCGCAGATACCCCTCCGCGGTGATGCGGCTGACGACATAACCCGGCTCGTCGAGGGGCGTGACGATCAGTTTTCGTGGCCCGCCAGTGCCGAGGGTGACGTAAATGTTTCCCAGATTGTCGGTTTGAGGATGGAATGCGCTGAGCCGCTGGCGGATCAAGTCGCCGAGCTCTCTCTCGTACCCCGTCACCCCGGGGAGAGCGGTGAGTTGCTTCAGGTCTTCTACCAGGCCCTGCGCGCGGGCGGGAAGGGTGGAGAGAGCGAGGAGAAGGAGGAGCCGGACGAGACGCGTCATTGGATTGTTTTCTCCGGAATGGATTCGAGTCGGGAAGAGTGTAACGCGGGAGGCGCGGAGCGGGAAACGTTCGTGGCTGCTGTGGGCAGGTGGAGTTGGGAGGCTAGGCTGAGGCCGCAAAGGCGGCAGGTCGAAAGGCTGACCTGCCGCACTCAAAGGCCTTCGGGCTGCATGGATCGAGCGCCGGCGATTAAATGTTGGGGTCGAAGAATTCCTGGAGTGCGGCGTCCCGAAGCTTCGGGACGCCGCCGCGGTGTTTCTACTACTCTTGCAACATCTTTGATTCGTTCACGGATCGTGGGCGGGGCAAGCCCCGCCCCTACGAAAGTCTAAGAAAGGAGAGTGCCGGCGATGAGTTGTTCGCCGTCGTCCCGCTGCGTGTTTTCTTCCTCGAAGGAATCTTCCTCCGCCGCGGTCAGGTAGGTTTCCGAGATGCGGTCCTGCCAGGTCAGGTGTTGATCATCCCAGCAGGCCCACAGGAATCCGAGAAACCCCGCGGCTGCGCCGAGCAAGTATCCAAAACTGCGCCAGAGCGAAGCGCGTGGCGAGGGCGGCTTGCCGTCGAAGCCGACCACCTCCAGGCCGCGCAACAACATTCCCGGGGTCATGCCGGCGTACACCGTGAACAATACAAAGTAGACCCCGTAAACCAGATAAGCCGTCGCCGCATAGACCGCCAGGCCATAGCGCGTCAGCAGAAACTCTCCCCCGGACATGTGGTAAGCGAGGAAGAAGCCCGCACAGGTGGCGGCGATAATGAATCCGTCGTAAAAGGCGGCGCGGCGGCGCTCGCGCAAATCGGCCACAGGCCGCTTCTCATCCTGCGGGTGCTCGTTGTGTTCTTCAGAGGTGGAAAAATCGAAATGCGGCTGGGAGACCATGATCTCTACGGTCTCGGTGCGACGCGGGCGGGAAGCGACGCGCAGGGCGGCGCGGCGCACGGAATGGTCCTCTTCCGCATCCGCCGCCAGTTGGCGGTCCGCTGCGCCTGCCTCTTCCAGCGCTTGCGCGGAATAGCCGTTGCCATTCCCATTGCCGGCGCGGAAAGTCATGAGCGCCTGAGAATCGTCCCGCAGCGCGCCGTGGACTCCCCCGGGGCGGTAGCGCTCGCGCCGTGCACGATAGGATTCCAGCCGTTCGGACACCTCGCGCCGCCAGGATGGCTCGCCCTCCGGCCGCACTCCGGCCGGAACAAGCTCATCGTGGAGGGCAGAAGGAACCGCGCCGCCGACGCACACTGCAAAATCTTCGTCGTGGACGATGCCACACTTCGTGCAGGTCATGTTCACAGGTCTGTTTTGCGCCGCGGATGGTCCGCAACAGAACCAACGGCATCCTAGCATGGTGCAGTGGGAGGCCAACAAGCGGCGGCGCGCGGGTGTCACCAAACGAATAACGCGGTGCGCCAGACCGTATGGCGAATTCTCCGGCGTCCCAAGCTCGCGCGCACCGCATTGCGGGGTCTCCACGTGCGTGCTAGGCTAGCCATTCTCCGCTGTCTGAGGGGCGCGGTGGTCTGGGGGCCGGACATTTTCTTCCGCAGAGTGGCACGCGTCTGGTTCCCCGCCTGTGCCTCCCGCCGCTTTGTTTTCCTCCTTCCTCTCGGCGCCTTACTCGCTCTCGCGTTCCACTTTCCGGTCAATGCTCCGGCGCAGTTGCGCATTCCGGCGGGTGGCGGTCTGGTCGAACTGGAGGCTCAACAACAGCGCAAGGAAGGCAATGTCTTTATCGCCGAAGGGAATGTGGACATCCGCTACCAGGCGCTGCGCCTGCGCGCCGACTATGCGGAATACAACGGCCAGACCTTCACCGCCACGGTGCGCGGACACGTTCGCTTCGAAACCGATAGCCAGGCGTTCGAAGGCAGCGACGGACACTACAACCTACGCACTGGGCGCGGCGTGTTTCACGGCGTAAAGGGCAGCATCCGCGCGGTGCGCCTTCCCAACCAGAGCGTGCTGGTCAGTCAAAACCCTTTTCTGTTCGAGGCCAGGGAGATCGAGCGGGTCGATGAGCGCACCTACAAAATCCGCGGCGCATGGGTCACGGTGTGCGAGCCCAACCGCCCGCTTTGGAAGTTCCACGTCTCGCACGCCACGCTGAAGATTGAAGGGTCGGCCAGGCTGCACGGCGCAACTTTCCGCCTTCTGGGTGTCCCCGTTCTGTACCTGCCCTACGCCAGCGCGCCGCTGGGGCGCCGGCTGCGCCAGTCCGGATTCCTGATCCCCACCATTGGCCAGTCCACGCGGAAGGGATTCGTGCTGGGCGATTCGTTTTATTGGGCGCCGGTGACTTGGGCCGACGCCATGGTGGGTTTGCAATTTCTCAGCCGGCGCGGCTGGAGCCAGAACGTGGCCATTCGCCTCCATCCCTACGACAACGTACGCGCCGATTACTTCTTTTACGGAGTGAATGACCACGGCCTGCCCGGTGCCGGCGGAGTGCGCATGCCGCAGGGGGGCCACGAGTCCCACCTGGGTCTCGACGCGCTGCTTCCCCACGGCTGGCGCGCGGTGACCGACATCAACTCACTGACTTCGCTTAACTTCCGTTTGGCTTTCGCCGAGACCTTTGCCGAAGCGGTGAACTCCGAAGTTCGCAGCACGGCCTTCCTGACCAACAATTTCCGCGGCTTCAGCCTCAATTTTGCCGCGAGCTCTTACAAGAACTTTCTCAATGCCCAGCCGGAGACCTCGGTCCAGCTGCGCTCGGCGCCGGAGGTCCATTTCAGCTCGGTGGATCTTGCTCCCTGGCGCAACCTGCCGCTGTATCTGGGAGTGGCAGCGTATGCCGATGGAATCCACCGCCAAGACCCGCAGATCCAGAGCCCCGGCCTGGTGCAGCGCTATGAGATCTCTCCCCGTGTAACCATCCCCCTGCACTGGGGGCCGTGGATCGGACTGACGCCGACCTTCCAGGTTCGCGCCACGCGTTACGGCCCTTCGCTGCTGGCCGGCACGGTGTTGGGAGATTCAGTGCGCCGCACCACCGCCGAGCTCACCGTGGATTTGCGCCCGCCATCGTTCGCGCGCGAGTGGCAGGGGCAAGAGACCAAGTGGAAACACGTGATCGAACCTCGGGTGGTATATCGCTACGTGACCGGGGTCAACGATTTCGGCCGCATCCTGCGCGTGGATGAAAACGACACGCTCACCGACACCAGCGAGCTCGAGTATTCCGTTACCCAGCGGTTTTTCCGCCGCGCCTCGGCCGATTCCGCCAGCGAGGTGCTGAGCTGGAGAGTCTCGGAGAAATACTATTTTGACCCCGGGTTCGGCGGGGCGCTGGTGCCGGGGCAGCGCAACGTCTTCCAGGCACTCGACTCGGTGACGCCTTTTGCGTTCGCCGACGGGCTGCGGCGCTTCTCGCCCATCGTAAGCGACCTGCGTGTGATGCCCGGCAAGCGCTACGACGCGCAGTTCCGGGTGGACTACGATCCGGTGCGGTCCAAACTCACCTTGATCGGGACGCTGCTCAAGCTGAAGCCATACAAGGAGTCGTTTCTCACCCTGGCGCACTTCTCTACCCGCGCCAACAACATCCTGCAGCCGCTCTCCAACCAGGTGCGCGTCCAGGCGGGTTACGGAGAATTGAACCGTCCCGGCATCAACGGAATCCTTGGCTTCAGCTACGACATCCGCAACAATTTTCTACAGAACCAGACCGCCGTGGTCAGCCTGAACGGTTCTTGCTGCGGCCTGGCCTTTGAGTTTCGCCGCCTGGCACTGGGGCCGGTGCGCAGTGAAAACCAGTTCCGCGTCGCCCTGCTCATCGCCAACATCGGCACTTTTGGCAATCTGCGCCGGCAGGAGAAAATCTTCTGAGATTCCGGACCAGACCCGCAAGCTCGCGCAAGTCGCCGCCAGCCGGAGACGAACTCGCGTTCGCTTCCATCGCTGAGCTTGCGCCGCTCCTGCGGCGTGGCAAGTTGTCTCCGGTCGAGTTGGTGGATGCCGTCCTGGCGCGCATCGAGCGGCTGAACCCGGCCCTGAATGCCTTTCTCACCGTGCTCGGCGAGACGGCGCGCCACGATGCCCTCCGCGCGGAGCGGGCCATCGCCCGCGGGAAGTATCGCGGCCCGCTGCACGGCATACCTATATCGCTGAAGGACAACATCTGCACCGCTGGTGTGCGCACCACTGCCGGGTCGAAAATCCTGGCCGGCTTTGTCCCCGGCGAAAACGCCGAAGTGGCCGCGCGCCTGGCGCACTCCGGCGCCATCCTGCTGGGCAAAACCAACCTGCACGAATTCGCTTACGGAGTGACCACCAACAACCCGCATTACGGCCCAGCGCATAATCCCTGGGACCTTGAATGCATTCCCGGCGGTTCGAGCGGCGGCTCGGCGGCGGCGATTGCTGCGGGGATGTGCTGTGCATCAATCGGCACGGACACCGGCGGTTCGATCCGCATCCCCGCAGCACTTTGCGGCATTGTGGGATTGAAGCCAACGCGGGGCCGGGTGAGCTGTCAAGGCGTAATTCCCCTGGCGCGGTCGCTCGACCACGTGGGGCCGCTGGCGCGCACGGTGACGGACGCGGCCATTCTGCTGGGCGTTATCGCCGGCTTCGATCCGCGCGATCCTTTCTCCCTGGCGGCGCCGGTGCCGGACTACGTCCGGGAGATCGAGCGGCCGCTGAAGCGCGCGCGTATAGGCTGGCCACGCGACTTTTTCTTCGAGCGGGTCGAACCGGCGGTCTTGCGGGCCATTCAAGCTGCGCGAGAAGTCCTGGAAACACTCGGCGCAAGATTCGTGGAAGTCTCTCTGCCGCATATTGCCGCCTCGCTCGTACCCACCACGCGCATCGCCCTGGTCGAGGCAACGCAGTACCACCGCGCGGCAGGATATTATCCCGCGCGCGCCGCGGAATATGGCGAGGACGTGCGCTCGCGCCTGGAAACGGGCAACGGCATCACCGCGGCAGATTATCTGGACGCACTCGACGTCCGCAGCCTGATGCTCGCGGATTTTGCGCAGGCTTTCGAGCACGTCGACGCGATCCTGGCCCCCGCAGTGCCTGTCGAAGCGCCGCGGATTGGCGAAGAGACCGTCACCGTGGCCGGGGAATCCGAGGACGTCCGCACCGCCCTGGTGCGCCTCAACCGCCCCGGCAACCTGACCGGTCTCCCGGCCGTCTCTATTCCCTGTGGGACCGGCGAACTGGGTCTGCCGGTCGGGTTTCAACTCATCGGCCGGCCCTGGGACGAAGCCGGCATTCTCCGCCTGGCGCTGGCTTACGAGCGCGCCGCTGCCTGGCCGCCTCGCCGCCCCGCGTTCGCGTGAACTTCTGGAAAAGAGTTATGATGAGTGAAGCTTCGGACTGTTCCCGCGCATCAAATCCAAAGACGCGGATAGCTCGTACCTATAGCTGTAGCTCCATGAAAAAGGGTGACTGATGCAGGTTACGTATCTAGGCGTATTTATCGCCGGGGTGGTTTCCTTCCTTTCCCCCTGCGTGCTTCCTTTAGTTCCCGGTTACATGTCCATGTTGTCGGGCGTAGGCGTGGAGCAGTTGCGGAAAGGAGAGGGCAGCGGAAAAGGCGTGTTCGCCTCCGCTTTGGCGTTTGTCGCCGGCTTTTCCCTGGTATTCATTTCGCTGGGCGCTTCGGCCACCGTGGTGGGGGAGTTCCTGGCACAGAACAAAGGGACGCTGGCCATCGTGGCCGGCGCGGTGATTATCCTCTTCGGACTCCACTTGGTTGGCTTGCTGGCGAAAATTCCGGTCCGGCTGGGTTTGGGAATCGGCGCGGCTCTGGTTTTGGCCGGCGCGGCGTTGCTGGCGCGCCCGGATCTGGCACCTCATGCGGTGCGGCCGGTACAATTTTTTTCTCTGTCTCTGATCTTTTTGTTCGGGCCGCCGCTTTCACAACTATTGAACCGCGACGTACATTTCCGCCAACTGGGTGGGCAGCCCGGCATCGTCGGCGGGGTTTTGCTGGGAATCGCGTTTGCCCTCGGTTGGACGCCGTGCATCGGCCCCATCCTCGGCGCCGTATTGCTGATCGCCGGGGCGCAGGAAACTGTCCTGCAGGGAGTCCTCCTGCTGGCGGTCTACTCCGCCGGCCTGGCCATCCCGTTTTTGATTACCGCGCTGGGCGTGAGCCAGTTCATGGTCTTCTACCAGCGCTTCCGCAAGCACTTGCACGCCGTCGAGGTTGCCAGCGGGGTTCTGCTGCTGCTGGTAGGGACGCTGGTTTTTTCCAACCGCTTTACGTGGTTGTCGGGTAAGCTGGCATTTCTGAATCGTTTCGCGCTCTAGCGCACGGGTTGCAGAGATGAAAAGAACAAGCTGGTTGCTCATTGCGGTGGTGGCGCTGCTGACGGTGACGCTGGTGGCACAGCGCACGCGCATGGTCTCTTCGGCCTCGCGCGGCCGCTCCAGAGGCGCCGCTGTCCCGGGAGCCAAGACGGACACCAGCGGAAAGCCGGTTGCGCCCAACTTCACATTGAAGGACTTGAATGGCGCGGACGTCAGCCTCGAGCAGTACAGAGGCAAAGTGGTGCTGGTAAATTTCTGGGCCACCTGGTGCGGTCCTTGCAAGGTGGAAATGCCCTGGCTGATCGAATTCCAGCAGAAGTATGCCGACCGGGGTTTCACTATCCTGGGCATATCCATGGACGACGGTGGCAAGAAAGACATCGAGCCATTTCTCCGCGAGGAACGTTTCGATGTCGGCGGACAGAAACTGGGCCTGAATTATCCCATTCTCATCGGCAACGACGATCTGGCCGGCAAATACAATGTGTTTGGCATGCCCACTTCCGTGCTGGTCTCCCGCGACGGGAAAAAGGTGCGCACCTACGTCGGGCTGATCAACTACGACACCATCGCCGCCGAGATCGAAGGTCTCCTGTAGCAGGCCACCCCATGGATGAGCACGATTTTCGGCGAAAATGTGACGCTGCACTTGAGAGTCTACGCAAACGCCTGCAAGAGCTGGGCGACCTGCACGGTTTTGAGGTCGAAGGCGGGGGCGAGAAACTCGAGCTGCTCTTCGAGGAACCGGAAGAGGTGCGGTTTGTGGTCAGCCCCAACGTGGCCGCCCGGCAGATTTGGATCTCTGCGCTTTCCACCAGCTTTAAGCTGGCCTGGTCGGCGGAAGCCGGCGCGTTTGTAATGGAAAAGACTGGAGAGACACTGGCCGTGGTGATGAGCCGCATCCTTACCCAGCAACTCGGCAGCGCGGTGAGCGTTTAGTGTTGTGTCCCACAAATATCTGGCAAATCTTACGGGCTCACGGGCGGGGCAAGCCCCGCCCCTACAACGCGCTGCGTGCCCGGACTTTAGATACGGAGGCGGTCGGCTGGTGACTTCTTCATTCAGGTTCTTCCGCACGCTGGCAGCGATTCTTCTCCTCGGTTTCTTCGTTTTCCCCGGCGCTGCACAGGACCCGCAGAAACCTTTGCGTCCCGGCGATGTGGTCAAGCCGCGGGTCTATGTTTCTCTGGAGCCCGTGCCCCGCGGCAAGAACTTCGAAATCGCGGTGGTGATCGAGGTCCACGCCGGCTATCACATCCAGGCGAACAAAGTCCTGGAGGAGTACCTCATTCCCGCCACAGTCGCTGCCGAACTTCCTGCCGGGCTGCGCCTGGTTTCGACCACCTACCCGAAAAGTCTGCTGAAGAAGTTTACGTTTTCGGAAAAGCCCATGGCGGTCTACGAGGGCAAAGCCACAGTGCGCATCAAGCTCGAGGCGCAGCCCAGCGCCGCTCTCGGGCCGGTGAAGATCCCGCTGGTTTTGCGCTTTCAGGCCTGCAACGACGAGTTGTGCCTCCCTCCGGCAAAACTGTCACTGACCGCCGAGCTGCAAGTGGCTCCCGCCGGCGCCGCCTCGCGCTCTGTTCACACCGAAATCTTCAAGCCCTGACCGGGCGCGGGGAAATTACGCGGAGGGCACGGCTTCGCCGTGCCCCTACGAATCGGGGCGGCGTCAGTTGGGAGGGAGATGAGGGATGGCGCGGCGCAGGCGGGCGACCACGCGGTCTTGGCCCAGGGCCAGCATGCTCTCAAACAGCGGCGGAGCGACACCTACGCCCAGGATGGCCACGCGGGTAGCGTTGATCAGCAGCCCGGCTTTGACGTTCTGCGCCGCGGCCAGGTCGCGCAGGACTTTTTCGCAAGCGTCGTGATTCCACTCGGCCAGCGCTGCATAACCCGCGGCGAGTGTTGCGAGAAGATCCTTCAGCCGCGGCTCTTTCCAGAATTTTGTGCGCGCGGCCTCTTCGTAATCGAACTGGTCGGTGAAAAAGGCGCGGGCCCAGCCAGCAAAGTCGGGGAGCAACCGTGTGCGCGGGCGCACCAGGTCCACGGTGCGCGCGAACCACTCCTGCCCAGCGCCCGAAGCCCACTCCTCTTTCCACAGCCCGGCGCGGCGCAGGACCGCCTGGACATAAGGCAGCAGTGATTCGATCGGCATTTTCTGCAGGTACTG
Source organism: Terriglobia bacterium (assembly GCA_041485165.1). GTDB lineage: Bacteria > Acidobacteriota > Terriglobia > Acidiferrales > UBA7541 > JAAFGT01. The sequence continues at coordinate 18,438 of JBGPJC010000016.1, forward strand.
GGTATTGAACCATTCGAGCTTGGGGCGGTCGAAGACGGCGTTGGTGCGGCTCACACCTTCGAGTGAAAATTTGTCAATCAGCGCGGCGGTAGTCAAAAACTCGATATCGTCCCCGGTGGACCAGCCCATCAGAGCCAGAAAATTGCGAAAAGCCTCAGGCAGAAAGCCTTCGGTGGCATAGCTTTCGACGCTGGTGGCGCCGTGGCGCTTGGACATGCGCGTGCGATCCGGCCCCAGAATCAGCGGCACGTGGGCAAAGACCGGCGGCGCGACGCCCAGCGCGCGGTAGAGCAGCACCTGCTTGGGCGTGTTGGAGAGATGGTCAGCGCCGCGGATCACATGGGTGATGCGCATGTCGATGTCGTCCACCACCACGCCGAGCTGGTAGGTGGGCAGGCCGTTGGAGCGCAGCAGGACGAAATCCTCGATCTCCTCGTTTTGCACTTCGCGCGCGCCAAATACCGCATCATCAAATGAGGTTGCGCCGCTCTCCGGCACGCGGAAGCGGATCGCCGCGGCCACGCCCTGGCGCTGCTTTTCCGCGCGCTCCTCGCCGGAGAGTTTCCGGCAAGGGCACGCGCTCTTGCGCGCCTGGCGCGGAGCTTCTCCGCCCGCCGGGGCTTCCACCTCGTCGGGAGGGGCGGCATCACCGCCGCCGTAAGAGGAAGGGGCGCAATAACAGGGGTAGGCGGCGCCGCTCGCTGCGAGCTGCGCGCCCGCGGCGCGATACATCTCCAGGCGCTGCGACTGGAAGAACGGCCCCTCATCCCACGCGAGTCCCATCCACCGCAGGCTTTCGAGGATGCCATCCACCAGCTCCGGTTTATTCCTTCCGGCATCCGTGTCTTCCACGCGCAGGACGAAAACGCCGCCTTGCCGGCGGGCGTAGAGCCAGTTAAATAAAGCGGTGCGCGCCCCGCCCACGTGCAGGTAACCGGTGGGAGAGGGCGCGAAGCGAACCCGAGGCCTAGGTGCGATGTTCATGGGATAGTGCTAAACCCTGCGTATGTTCAAACTTGCCATAATATCCGATGCATGGTCGAAAAGCGAGAAAGCCGCTCCGGCCCGGGGGAAGCGAGTTTCCGTAAGTTCCAGAGCAGCAACCTGCCGCCCTTGCCGTGTTAAAAACCCTGCGCTATATTCCAAAGCGAACAAAAAAAGTTTGCCGGTGCGGGCGCTTTCCATGGCCCGGCAAACCTTTTTTTTGAAAGCGACGGCCTTGGTGTATCTGGCGCCGCTTTCCTCTACCCAGGACGCGGCCCTGCTCAGCCGCCCGGAGGAGGCGGGAACTCCACCGCTAGGCGCTGACTTGCTGACTCTGGACAGCTCTGTTTCGCTGGCGCTGCTGCTGGCTGCGGCCCTCATCGCGCTCTTTTTTGCCTTTTTATACGGCCTGAAGCGCCAGGATTACCTCGTCCTGTGGACGGCGGGATGGGCGCTGATGGCCCTGCACGCGCTTCCTCCCTCCCTGGAACCCTGGTACGGCCAGCCTCCCTGGGAAGCCCCTCTGCATCAGTGGTTGATGGGAGCTGCGGGCCTGATGTTTCTCCTGGCCGCGCAACTCTATACCCAGGCGCGATTGTGGAAGCAGGAAGTGGCCGCCGCAGCCGTGATCCTGGGTGTCTGGGTGACTGCCTATCAACTCCACTGGCTGAATGTCGCTCCGGGTTTCGGCGTGGCGCTGATCTTCACCCTGGTGGCCTGGGTGTTCTGGCAGGAAGGGCGCAAGCAACAGTCGCAGCCGGACCTGTTGCTTTCCGGCGCCTTCGTTCTCTGGACGGGGATGCTTCTCTACGGCGTATTCCGCGAAGTAGCGACCGGCGAGGTTTCCTGGGGTGCGCGGCTGATGGTGATCGTCCCGCAACTCTTCGTCGCTGCGCTGATGGTCATGGCCGTCTACGAAGAAGAGAAGCGCCGCGTCGAGCGAAACATGCTGGCGCTGTCCAACCTCAACCTGGCCACCTCGGGATTCGTCGGCGGCGAGATCCAGAAGATGCTGGCGCAAGCGCTCGACCGCGTGCTCAATGTGGCGCGCATTCCCTCCGGCGCCTTGTTCCTCCAGCACGGCGACCCCCAGGGGCCCAAGTCCGTGGTGGCCTCGGGGATGAGCGAGCGGTTCTGCGCGGCAGCCCAGGAAGAGAGGCTGGACGACCACCTGGTCAACCTGGTGGCACGGCTGGGCGGCCTGGTGGTGTTCAAGGAGCTGGCGCGCACCTCGTCCTGGGCGGCGCTGGAGCGCGAGCCGGCCTTCCGCAGGTTCCGCGAGCTGGCCGTCGCTGAGGACATCCGCACCGTGGCGGGCATCAGCCTGCACGCCAAAGAAAAGGTCTTCGGTCTTCTTTTGCTGGGCACGCCGGACAACCGCAGCTTTACCCCGGCCGAATTGCGCCTGCTGCTGGCGCTGGGCCACCAGATCGGCATGGCCGTGGAGAACAGCTACCTGATCCAGCAGACCGCGCGGCGCACCGAGGAGCTGCACATCCTGAACGAGATCGGTCGGGTGTTCAGCTCGACGCTCAACGTCGACGAGTTGTTCGAGAACATCTTCACGGAGATGCGCCGGCTGTTCGACGTGAGCAATTTCTTTATCGCCCTGTATGAACCGCGGAAGGACGAGGTGCGCTACGAGGTGGAGATCGTGGACGGCAAGCGCCTCCCGCGCCGCAGCCGTCCCGCGGGCAACTACCTGCCGGAACACCTGCTGCGCACCCGCCAGCCGTTGCTGGTGCGCGAGGGCATGGAGGAGGAAAAGCGCCGCCTGGGTCTCGAATCGCTGCACCCCATGAACTGCTTCTGCGGCGTCCCGCTGATCCTTTACAACCGCGCCATCGGCGTGATGGCCGTGCACAGCCCGCAGGAGCGCGCGTTTGACGAAGGCCACCTCGAGCTGTTGCGCGTCCTGGCCAGCGAGGCGGGCATCGCCCTGGAGAACGCGCGCCTGTTCAGCGAGGAGGAGAAGAAGTCGCGCCACCTCACCCTGCTCAACAATATCTCGCGGCATGGCATCACCACCCTGAATGCCGACGAGATGCTGGCCAAGATGGTCGGGGAGATGGAATCGGCGTTGACTTACGATCACCTGGGCATCGGCCTGCTCGACTACGCCAGCAAGGAAGTGGTGATCCACGCCGAAGGCGGCAAGCGCCGCGGCGCGCAGGGCCGGCGCATCCCGCTCGACGAGGGACTGGTGGGGCAGGTGGCCCGCAGCGGTCACATGGCCACGGTCCGCGAAGCGGGGTCGGCGCTGCGGCCGGTGCTCGAGGATTCCTCCTCCGCCATCGCCTTGCCCATCGTTTACGCCGACCAGCTTCTGGGTGTGCTCTACGTCGAAACCCAGCCAGCTTGGGATTTTGCGGAGGAAGAAGTGCTGCTGTTGCAGACCTTGGCCGACCTGGTGGCCGGCGCGCTGCACAACGCGCTCACCTTCCAGCGCGCCCAGGAACAGGCCATCACCGACGGCCTCACCGGAGTGAAGACCCACCGCTTCTTTATGGAAGCGCTCTCCGCGGAGTGGAAACGTTCCACGCGCGCCGGCCGGCCCTTCGCGCTGGTGCTGATGGACCTGGACCGCTTCAAGTTCGTCAACGATTTTTACGGCCACCTGGAAGGCGACGTGGTCCTGCAACGCGTGGGACACATCCTGGAGCAGAACTGCCGGCGTTCCGACGTGGTGGCGCGATACGGCGGAGACGAATTCGTCATCCTGATGCCGGAAACCAACATCGAGCAGGGCAGGCAGCTCGCCGGTAAATTGCGTTCGTGGATCGTCTCCGACCCGCTGCTGCGTGAGAAGAACATTTCCGCCAGCTTCGGCATCGCCACGTTTCCGGTGCACGGCTCGACCCCGCAGGAGCTGGTGCAGGTGGCCGACGCCTCGATGTATTTGTCCAAACATCAGGGCGGTAACGCCGTCTCCACCGCCGACCACTACGACCCCGACGAGGCGCGCAAATGGAAGCGCGACGTCCTGGAGGCCTACCTGGGGGTCACCCTCAAGCGGCAGTTCTCCACCGGGCCGGAGGCCTTCGAGGAGATCCACCGGCGCCTCGAGCACTTCACTCAGTCCATCGGCGCGCATTCACTGGCCACCGAGGTTTCGCCGTCCGGGGATCCCGACGGCGAACGAGCCACGCCCTTGCCGGCGACGGTGATCGAGACGCTGACCTCGCTGGCTCTGGCCGTGGATGCCAAAGACCAGTACACCCAGGGCCATTCACAGAAGGTCTCGGCCTACGCGCTGATGCTGGCACAGGCATTGAACCTCGGCGAAGAGGAGTCCGAAGATGTGCGGCTGGCCGCGCTGCTGCACGACGTCGGCAAAGTGGGCATCCCGGAGGTCATTTTGAACAAGAATGGCCCGCTCGACGCCGCCGAGTGGGAGACCATGAAGTCGCACGCCACACTCGGCGCGCAACTGCTTGACCCGCTGTGCAACCTCTCCACCGCCAATGGCGAGGGCGGCGCCATGCTCTCCACCCGGCGGCTGGCCGGCCGGCTGCGCGAGATGGTCCTGCATCACCACGAGTTCTTCGACGGCTCCGGCTATCCCGCCGGACTGGCCGGCGCGGAGATTCCCCGCGGAGCGCGTGTCATCGCGCTGGCCGACGCCTACGACACCATCACTTCCGACCGCATGTACAAGAAGGGGCGCACCCCGGTTGAGGCTTTTTCCGAGCTGGAGCGCTGCGGCGCATCGCAGTTTGATCCCGAGATGCTGCGCCTTTTCCTGGAAGTCCTGCGGCGCGCCCCGCAACCCCAACCAACCACGTACGAGCGTTGAGACCGCGGCACAGGGCCGCGCTGCCGGGACGCTCCATCAGACCGTGAACTCAGGGAGGACCTCCATGCAGACCGCCACCATCCGTTGGAACGGCGACCAGCGTTTCCAGGCGACACTGCCTTCAGGCAACACGCTCTCGCTCGATTCCGACCGCGAGCGCAACACCGGGCCGGGGCCCATGGAGCTGCTCCTCGCTGCTCTGGGCTCCTGCACCGCCACCGACGTGGTGATCATTCTCGAGAAAAAGCGGCAGAAGCTGGAATCGTTGGAAGTGAGTGTCTCCGGTGAAAGGGCGCCGTCGCCGCCAACGGTGTGGACCAAACTCGAGGTGGTCTTCCGCGTGCGCGGGCGCTCCGGCGATGGCGGCCCGATCGATCAGAAAGCCGTGCAAGATGCGGTGCGATTGAGCGAAGAGAAATACTGCTCGGTGGCCGCCATGCTGCGGAAGACCGCCACGCTTACCATGCGCTGCGAAATCGTGGAGTGAGCCAGGTTTACCCCGTCCTCTGAAATTGTACGCCGTGAAGTTGGCGCCACCCGGCGAAGGCCGCTTTTCCACCACTTGCCAGCTGGTTCCGGCGGATGCCTATACACTCTGCCGACAACACCTCCCAATTCGTTCTTGCCTTCCTCAGGACCACGTCATATAGACTGGTAACGTAATCGCCTATGAATGGAGATTATCCGCGCTGGAGATATTGGGGGGTCTCCTCCTGCGCTTGCCTATGGGCTGGCCTGCTTGTCCTTGCGCCTTTTGCCCTGGCCAGACAGCGCGAGAAGACTGGGCCAGCGATTCCATCCGCTGACGGCACGGCGCAACCCGGCTCGGTCACTCTGGCGCACGGCAACCACTGGCGCATCCCCGAGGTCACGCGTCCACCGCGCTTCGAGGAGTATCTCCAAGGCAAGCCCCGTGAAGCCGAGCTCGAGGTCAGCGACTTCCGCCAATTCGATCCTGGCGACGGAGAACCTGCCACCCTGGAAACCCGAGCTTATCTCTCCTACGACGCCAAAAACCTCTACGTCGTCTTCGTCTGCCGGGATGAGCCCGGCAAAGTCCGCGCACGGCTCGCCAAGCGCGAAGATATTGACACCGACGAGCAGGTGATCCTCTACCTGGACACTTTCCACGATCAGCGCCGCGCTTACGTCTTTGCCGCCAACCCGCTGGGCATCCAACTCGACGGCATCTACACCGAAGGCCAGGGCGTGGACTACAGCTACGACGCCGTCTGGCACACGGAAGGGAAGCTGACTCGCGATGGCTTTGCCGTATTGATTTCCATTCCGTTTCGCAGCATCCGTTTTTCCGGCGACACGGTGCAGAACTGGGGCATCGCCCTGGCGCGCGTCATCCCGCGCAAGAACGAGACCATCTACGCCCCTTACGTCACTCACCGCATCGAAGGGCTGGTCAACCAGATGGCCACGCTCGAGGGCCTCGAGAACATCGCCTCGGGCAGAAACCTTCAGGTTATCCCCTACGGCATTTTCACTCACTCCAGGTTTCTGGATCCCACGGCAGCAAACGGCCCGGACTTCAACGACATCAGCGTGGGGCGCGCGGGGCTCGATGCCAAGGCCGTTTTCAAGGACGCGCTGACGCTCGACGTCACCCTCAACCCCGATTTCAGCCAGGTGGAATCCGACGAGCCGCAGGTGACCATCAACCAGAGGTTTGAGGTCTTCTTCCCGGAAAAGCGGCCGTTCTTTCTCGAGAATGCCGGATATTTTCAGACCTTCAACTCGCTCGTCTTCACACGGCGTATCGCCGATCCGCAGTTCGGCCTGCGCTTGACCGGCAAGCTGGGGCCATGGTCGCTGGGAGTGTTTGGCATTGACGACCGCTCGCCCTGCGCGGCGGTGCCGGGGCCCTGCGCCAACCTTTCGCCGTCGGACCCGCTGACCAAATCGCGCGCCGGGATCGGCGTGGTGCGCGTGCAGCACGACATCGGCAAACAGTCGTACATCGGAGCGCTGGTCACCAGCCGTGATTTCGGATCGAGCTCGAACCGCGTCTACTCGCTGGACACCCGGCTCAAACTCAGCACCAATTGGGTCTTCGAAGGGCAGGCGGTGCAGAGCTTCACGCGCAATCTGGATGCCAGCAAGCTAAACGGACCGGCCTATTGGGCGCTGCTGCGCCACACCGGGAGGCACCTGCTCTACTTCGGGCGCTACCTGGACCGCAGCGCAGACTTCCGCGCGGACATCGGTTTCATCCCGCGCACCGACGTCCGCCTGACCGAGCATTTCCTGGATTATTCCTGGCGCCCGCGACAAGGTCAGATCCTCGCCTATGGCCCCAGCGCTCAGGTGCTGCTGAGCTGGAACCACGCGGGGCAGCTCACCGACTGGATCACGCGCCTCGGCTTCGGAGTCACCCTCCCCGGCCAAACCACATTGGAAGTCCGGCGCAATGAAGCCTTCGAGCTTTTTCAAAACCTGGGTTTCCGCAAGCACTTTACCGAATTCCTCGCCGCGACACAGTGGCTCAAGTGGCTGCAGGCCTCGGCGGACTACAGCCAGGGCAATGGCGTGAACTATTTTCCGGGGGCCGGGCTGCTGCCCGCCGGCGCGCTGAACCCTTTTTTGAGTCACACGCGCAATGCGACCGTGGGCCTCTCCTTCCGCCCCTGGCCGAAATTGCATTTCGATCAGACATACCTGTACTCGCAGCTCGAGACGCGGACGGGTTCGACGCCTTCAGGATTTCTTTCCGGCACGGCCATCTTCAATAACCACATCCTGCGCTCCAAGGTGAACTACCAGTTCACCCGCGAACTTTCCGCGCGCGCGATTGTGGATTACAACGGCTTGCTTTCCAACCCGCAGTTGTTCGTGGCCGACCGGAGCAAGAGGCTGTCCGCTGATTTTCTGGTCACCTACTTGCTCCACCCCGGCACGGCCATCTACGTGGGCTATACGGACAGATACGGCAACGTGGACATTGACCCCGCCGTGCCCGGCGGCCTGCGCACCACCAATGTCCTGGGCACTTCCACCAGCCGGCAGTTCTTCGTCAAGCTGAGCTACCTGTTCCGGTATTGAGATTTTTGGAGGAGGGTGTCGAGCAGAGGGTACAGAGGTGATGGGCAAAGTTGTAGCGAGCAACACACGATCGGTCCCTAACTCCTCCTAACGCCGTTCTTCGCTGGCCTCAATGATGCTCTTCTGGGCCATCAGCTTTTCAATCTCATCCACGGTGTACGGCATTCCCTTCGAAAGAACCTCATATCCGTCGCTGGTAACCAGAATTACGTCCTCGACGAACGCCGCAAAATTCTGCTCTTTCGAATAGAGGATCGGCTCGATCGCGAAGACCATGCCCGCCCGGAGCGGCTCGTCATTCTCTGCCCCTGCGCCGAGAACATTCATGTCCTGATAGTGCCCCAGTGTCGAATGAGATTCGACCTCGGCGACGAACTCCTGAACCGCCTTCCGAAGGTAGTTTTCTTTGAGACTCGGAAGCCGCTCGCGGGCGCAGCTGGCGCAGATTTTCACGAGATCATGCTGAGTAATTCCGGGGCGGATGCTTTGTTCGGCCTTGAGGAAACAAGGGAGATAAACCTCATAGAGTTTTCTCTGCGCGGCGGAAAACTTTCCGGACACCGGAGCCGTTCGCCCAATGTCGCTGACGTAGTAATCCACCTCCACCCCTACGTCCAGGAAAACTCCCTCGCCGGATTTCATCTGGCGGTCAAGATGATCGTAATCGCTCCAAAGCGGAAGAAGATCCAGGAACATATTCGGCCCGGACATTACATTCAAGGCGAAGGTCGGACTCACACTGCCCTCGCGAGTGAAAACATATTGCATGACGGCATTTATGTCGTGGTCGTAGAGACCCGGACGAATGGCCCGCATGGCTTCAACCACCCCATGAGCGGCAATCTCGTTCGCGCGACGCAGGAGACGAAGCTCTTCTTCCTGCTTGATTTTTTGCATATCAAGCAACTGCGGATACACGCTCTTGATGGGATGACTTGGAAACGTCTCCGCAAGTCTGCGTGCAAATTGCGTTTCCTCCGAGAGCGGTTCACTCAATCCCGGCGGAAAAACTCCGGCAAGGGCGCCGGTCTTACCGTAGAGATTTCCGGCCTCAAGAAAAGGGACGTACAGGGCATAGAGCGAGGCGTAGTCTCTGGAGCGCAGAAGGACGTCATGCAGGAACGCTGCAGCCGGATATGGCCCGGTCACATACTCCAGCTTGCGGACTTCCTCCAGTTCCCTCGCGCCCTTCCAATCCGTATACAGGCGGACTTCCTTTTTTCCTGGGTCGATGAGAACAAAGGAATTCGGGACTTCAATTCCGGTCAGATAATAGAGGTTTCTCTCCTGCTTGAAGTTGAAGTCTGCGTACGAGGAATCGAAGGCCCGCATCTCGCGTTTGCGATACCAATCGACTTCCCCGCGAAGGAGAATTAAACCGTCCGGACAGCGCCGGTAGAGTTCTTCCAGGCGGTTCTTGTGAAACGCGGGGGAGAGCTTTTCCGGCCGCTTCGCCGCCCGGACGTTCGCCAGCACGGAGGCGAAAAGAATACCCAGAAGCATAAAGAGTACGAATCTCATGCTCTTGGCCATGGCCACACCTCTCCTCGCACTCCCCGCAAGCAGATGATGATACGCGGATTCTAAAAGCGGATCTTCAATGCGAACTGGATCTCCCTGGGATCGTTGGCGCTGAAGATTTGTCCGAAACCAGGTGTGCCGAATTGGCGATCGGGCAAATCGAAGTTCGTGTGGTTGAACAGGTTAAAAATCTCCGTGCGAAACTCGATGGCCACGCGCTCGTTGACCGGCGTCACCTTGACGATTCCCAGATCAACGCCGTCATATGGCGGGCCATTGACGATGCCCCGCCCGGCATTCCCGAACGAGCCAAATGATTGCAGCTTGAAAGCGTTGACGTTGAACCACGCATTCGCTGTCCGCGGGCCGCTGTTGGGATTGCCAACCAGATCGGGCCGGTCTGCGAATGCCTGCGTATTGCTCTGGTCGATGGGGAGCGTGGCCGTGACCGGTCTTCCCGACTGCAGCACGATGATGGTATTCAACTGCCATCCCCCCACGAGTTTCTCGACGAATCCTTGACTATCGCCCAGCCAGGCTTTTCCGCGGCCGATGGGGAGGTCGTAGACGGTATTGAACACAAAGCGATGGCGGGCATCAAAGCTGGAACGCCCCTTTTCCGCGGCGATATTCCCGGAATACTGCGGTATTCCATTGCTCTGGTCGGAAAAATTCGAGAGCGATCCTCCGCCGGTGTCGAGAGATTTGGAATAGGTGTAACTGCCGGAGAACACTAATCCGCGGGAATAGCGCTTTTCAACGCGCAGGATCAGGCTCTGGTACCAGGAATCAAAGGCCGGTGAGGCAATCTCCAGATCGACCCCCAAAGCCGGAAACCGCACGACTGGGGGAACAGGCGCGGGAGCGGCGTTGGGCTGATTGGGAAAGAGGGTGCCATCCAGCTTGATGCCGCGCGATCCGACATATGCGCCCTCCACCACGATAGAGGCTCCAAGCTGTTTCTGGACGCTGAAGTTCCATTCCTCGAGATAGGCGTTGGGGAAGTTTTTCTGTGGACCCTGTCCCAGGACGACGTTGGCACTCGGAGTCACCAGTGCCTGTTGAGCGGAAATCGGAGTCGCCGGGTTGAAATTCAGGAACAACTTTAATCCGGTGAATGGCGGATTGAAGCCCAGGATCCCGAATCGCCCTCCCAATAGGCCGGGATTGAAAAAGACCCCGAAGCTTCCTCGTATGGCCAGAGAGCCGAAGGGGGAGTAAGCAAAGCCGACCCGAGGGGCAAAATTGTTGTAGTCCCCGTTCGTGAGTGCCGCCGGGTAACCAAGTTCTTGCGCGGTCTTGAATGGGATTCCCGGGAACCTGGCGAAGTCGGCAGCAGGATTGATATGGCCGGGACTCCCGGCGACAACAAACCCGCCGATCTCCGGAGAAAAGTTTGCGAATTTATTATCTACTTCTTTGAATGGGCTATTGATGTCGTAGCGAAGTCCCAGGTTGAGGGTAAGTTTATGAGTGACGCGCCAGTCATCCTGAATATATGCCCCCACTCCGTACCCCCTCCCATGCAGGAGTGGATTCCCGGTGAGTGCAGTGGCCACGGAAGGAAAGCCCAGCAGAAAATCCGCAAACGGGTTGTTCGTGAACACACCGAAATACTTGTACTGTCCCGCAGTGTTGAAGACGAATTGAGTCCGAACCCGGCTTTCCTTGAAACTTCCTCCGAATTTCAGGGAATGTTTGGAGAAGTTGCGGACCAGGCCATCGTTGAAAGTGAAGACGTTATTCCCGGTGAAGAGTTGTGTGGTCGGGTCACCCAAAATACTGAGCCCGGCAACCACCATGCTCGGATATCCGGCGCCGAGCGGTGGAGGGTTCGTCCCCTGGAAGCCGAACTGATTTACGAAGTCAATGTTAGAATTCTGGGAAGCCTGGCCAACGTCGAGGTAGCCGTATCCAAACCTGAACTCGTTCAGCAAAGCCGGACTGAAGATGTGCGTATATTGAACCGCCAGATTCCTGCTGTGCTGAAAGGTCTTCTGCCCAAAACCGGGAGGACTGAGCGGACTGCCCGACACATCTACGGTTGCCGGATAGGGCTCGATGTCGTTCACGTTGGAAAAAGTAAATCGGCCGGAAACCTGATTGCGCGCGGAAAAAGAATGATCGATGCGGGTGGTGAACTGGTTCATGTCCACCTTGCGGTCCCCAAAACCGGCAAAATTTCTGCCTAATCCCGGACTGGTGGCATGCGGGACATTTGCCAACACCGCCTGGGCGAAGGGGGCGATTCTCCCACTGGGAATCTGATCCATGGCAAAAGGAGTTCCTGTGGTGGGATCGATAATCGGGCCCATGCCGGTAAAGTCGCCCATGCGCATGGCATCCGTAGGGAGCGCCGAAGTGATGGTAATCCCTTTGAAAATTCGGCTGCCTTCGTAATTGCCAAAGATGAAGGTTTTGTCTCGCCGGATCGGCCCACCCAGGCTTACCCCAAACTGGTTCTGGCGGAAGTGAGGTTTCGTGGGGTCAAAGAAGTTTCTTGCGTCCAGGACATCGTTGCGAAGATATTCGTAAACGACGCCATGGAAATCATTCGTACCCGACTTCGTGGAGATATTGACTTGTGCTCCGCCGACACCTCCGAACTCAGCAGAGTAATTGCTGGTGTGGACCTTGAATTCCTCGATGGCATCTACGGAAGGAGATACGGCCAGCCGGGTGTAGATCTCGTCGCGGATGGAAACCCCATCCAGCAGGAAGACATTGTTTTCGTATCTGCCGCCATTCGCGTTTATGGAAAAACCTGACAACGCAAGAGGGCTGCTGAGAGTGCCCTTCACTTCGGGCACCACCCCGGGCGTCAGGAGGGTCAACTGGACGAACTGCCTGCCATTCAGAGGGAGCTGTTTCACCCGAAGGCTTTCGATGACGCCGCCGGATTCCGCCGTGTCCGTGTCCAGGACGGGCAGAACATCGGTCACCTCAATTTTTTCAGTTACCTTGCCGACCTTGAGAACGAAGTCGGCGCGGACTCTGCCGTTGATCTGCAGAGTGACGGGCGAGCGCTCGTCAACGTTGAATCCGGCGAATTCGACGCGAAGGGAGTAGTCTCCGACCTGCAGCAGATTGATGCTGTAGTCCCCATCGGAGCTGGTCAGCACCGTCCTTATCAGGCCGGTCTGGAGGTTGCGGGCCGACACCTGAGCACCGGAGATAGCAGCGCCTGAAGTGTCTCGCACCGTACCCAGGAAGGTGCCAGTCGTCACCTGGGCGTGACCGACCCCCGGCAGGAGCAGGGAGGACGCCAGCAGCAGCACTACACTACGCAGGTGAGTGGGTAGTGGGTTTGCAATCTTCATTCGTGTCTCCCGTTGCTTCCATCGAATTAAAGCCCCGAAAGTCAGCCGCGCTTTCCCCGTGGCCTGAAGGGCGACGCGGATACTACACCGCTCCAGAAATACAGTCATCAGCATTTTGGCCATGGAGAGGGAAATACGCCGGTCCGGAGGCATGCGGGTTTAGGCTGTGAACGGCACCAGGAAGCTATTACCAGATCGTCGAGCTAAACTGTTCAGGTACTGGGCGTCGCGCCGTCGGGCGCATAAACCGTGCCGCTGATGACCAGCGGCTGGCCCGGCTCATCCCGTGGAGCAATCCTCGCCTGCCAGGACAATGTCTGAGGAGCATGGATGACCTCTTCGGGCTGAGCGGCGAGGCCCTGGCCTCCCAAGGTGAGCGAAAGCGCCAACCCCGCCAGCAGGACCAGCAACCCGGTTCTCCACACAAAACGCGTGCGTATTATTGAAAGCATGTTCTCCTCCCTCGACCCTCTCCGTTTCCGTAATTCTTCGCTGCATCGGCCAAGACGCCTTTTGACCAAAGGTGTTAACAAGGTGTCCAGGAGAGCCTCGTGCTTGTGTCCCTCTAGCGCGTTGCGTAGAATGCCGTCTTCTTCCACAACGCATTGAGTAGCACGTGTCTACCAGCCTCTCAGGGGGAGTGCATGGGCAAACGCATCGCGGCGAATATCACCGGAGTGGCGAGCTACGTGCCGCCGCGGGTGATGACCAACGCCGACCTCGTGAAGATCGTAGACACCAATGATGAGTGGATCCGCACGCGCACCGGCATCCGCCAGCGCCATGTGGTCGAAAAAGGAGTGGCTGCTTCGCACCTGGCCACCGAAGCGGCGCAGCGCGTCCTGCGCCAGACCGGCACCGATCCCCAGGACATCGATCTGATCATCGTCGGCAGCGTTACCCCGGACATGTTCTTCCCCGCTACCGCCTGTCTGGTGCAGGAGCGCATCGGCGCCACGCGCGCCTGGGGCTTCGACCTCTCCGCGGCGTGCTGCGGCTTTGTCTACGCGCTCACGGTGGCGGCGCAGTTCGTCGGGGCGGGCACGCACCGCAAAGCGCTGGCCATCGGCAGCGACGTGATGACCTCCATCCTCAACTACCAGGACCGCGCCACGTGCGTGTTGTTCGGCGACGGCGCGGGAGCGGCGCTGGTCGAGCCGGCGCGGTCAGACGGCGAAGGCATCATCGATTTCGCGCACGATGTGGACGGCGCGGGCGGCTGCTACCTCTCCATGCCCGGTGGCGGCTCGCTGAATCCCGCCTCGCACGAGACCATCGAGAAAAAGATGCACTACGTCCACCAGGACGGCGCGCACGTGTTCAAGTACGCGGTGCGGCGAATGGCGCACATGGCTGCGGAGATCCTGGAGCGCAACGGGTTTACCACGGATGACCTGGCGCTGGTGGTGCCGCACCAGGCCAACCTGCGCATCATCCGCGCCATGCAGGAGCGGCTGGGCGTGGACGACTCCAAGGTGATGGTGAACATCGACCGCTACGCCAACACCACCGCAGGCACCATCCCGCTGGGACTGGTGGACGCTGTCGAGCAGGGCCGGCTGCGCAAGGGCGACCTGGTGATGCTGGTCTCCGTCGGCGCGGGATACACGTCGGGAGTCATTCTGCTGCGCTGGGCGTATTGAGAGGAGAGAGAGAAAGAGAGAGACGGGAATATAACGCAGAGACAGAGGGCGCAGAGGGGCGCAGAGGAATCAGCGGGAAGACGGGGTGGAAACTAGTAGGAGCGAATCTCAGCCGCCGCGGCTTGCGTGGCTGCCAGGCGCTGATCGAGGACCACGGCGACGAATCGGGTGCAAGTGGTCATCTCGGTCTCGGCCCAACGAGCAAAGGCCGGAAGGCTCTTCGAGGTCAGATTCTGGAAAGCGGCCACCACGGAGTAGTACGCCCGGACCAGCTTGACGCGCCGGTCGCTGGCCGCCAGACCAGGGCACATCTTGTTCAAAATAAGTAGTTTATCGAACTCTCGGGATTGGATAAACCCAGGGGCGATGTCGGCCGCGGCGTTCACCCAGCCGGATAGTGGCTGATCGGCCACGGAGACCAGGACGGCGCGCAGGTAGAAGACTGCGAACTGCCCTAGGGCTGCCATCGATATGACCAACATGAGTGCGGCTGTCATCGGTATCTCTCTTCACCTGCGAGTGTGCTCTGGGGGCCGGAAGATCACAATAGAGCGGCAGTACTAGGCGGTTGGTTCCAGCATCGGTCTGTGTCGCCGGCGTTCCGGCGGCTCGGTCGAGCCATTTCGTGCCTCTCTCCGTGCGACCTCCGTGTCCTTTGTGTCTCTGTGGTGCGCTCCCAGGTTTTTTTGTCGACACAGAGTGCACCGAGAGCGCAGAGCGCGCCGAGAGCTCTCCCGCGTCTCCTCAGCATGCTCTACAATGTTCCTTCCAACTCCCCATGAAGGCCGCAGACCCCAGCCGGAGGGAATGATGAAACGCTGTCGCATGATTTCTGCTCTTCTGCTTCTTACCGCAATCCTGTCTGCCGGCATGGCGCCTGCCACCGCTGATGAAAGAAAAGAACAGGCCAACATCCGCGACCTCCTCTCTGCGCAGGCCGAGGCCTGGAACCGCGGCGACATCGATGGCTTCATGGACGGCTACTGGAAATCCGATCAGACCACTTTCTCCGGCTCGAGCGGCGTGTTCCGCGGCTGGCAAGCCCTGCTCGAACGCTACCGCCGGAATTATCCTGACCGCGCAGCGATGGGCCGGCTCACCTTCAGCGATCTGGAAATCACCATGCTTTCGCGTGGAGCCGCGCTGGTCCTTGGCCGCTGGCAACTGGCGACCGCCACCGGTCACCCCGGCGGCGTCTTCACTCTGGTGTTGCGCAAGTTTCCTCAAGGTTGGCGCATCATCCACGACCACACCAGCGCAGTGGAGAAACCCCCGGCGAATCGGGTATCCTAAGACGTTGGCCGCAGCATCGAAGTAATCTTTGCGCACTACGAGACCGCTCTTATTTTTCGGGGCTCTTACAGGAATGAATTCGTCCAGCCCTTCATCCACGGCGACCTCCCTGCCATTCAACCGGCGCGTCGCGCTGTTGTTGCTCATTGCGCTCTCCATCGGGATTTATGTCGGCAACGCCGCCCAACCGGCGCTGCTCGACGACGCTGACGGCGGCCACGCCGTCGTCGCGCAGGAGATGCTCGAGTCCGGCGACTGGGCGGTATTGCACATGGACGGTATTCGCTGGATGGAAAAGGCGCCTCTGCACTATTGGGTGGTCGCGGCCACTTACGCCCTGTTCGGCGAAAATGCTTTCACCACACGGCTCCCTCTGGCGCTCTGCGTGGCCGGCCTGGTGCTGATGGTTTACGTCTTCGGGCGCCGCTTTTTTGGCGAGACCGCCGGCTTCTATGCCGGTCTGGTGATGTGCACCAGCATCGGCACTTACATGTTCACCCGCATCATGATCCCGGAGGCCATCTACTCTCTGGAGTTCATCGCGGCCTTTTATCTTTTCCTCCGCGCCTGGATGGGCACGCTTTCCCCGCGCGCGGGTTACTGGGGATGCGCGGCGCTGGTGGGCTTGGCGGTGATCACCCGTGCTTTGATCGGCGTGGTGTTTCCTGTGGCCATTCTCACCCTCTTCGTCATTTTCACGGGCGGGGGAAAGCGCTGGCGGGAAATCCCCATCGTCTCCAGCGTATTGATTTTCCTGGCCATCGCTGTTCCCTGGCACCTGGTGGCCGGCCTGCGCACGCCGGGATTCTTCTGGTACTTTTTCATGAATGAACAGGTGTTGCGCGCGCTCGGCTACCGCTATCCGGACGACTACACGGCGGTGCCGCTGGTGCAGTGGTGGCTGGCGCACCTGGTTTGGCTGTTCCCCTGGAGTCTTTTTCTACCCTATGCTTTCCGCGAGCTGCCGCGCTTTTCCACCTGGAAGCGTCTCGACAGCAGCGGGCAGGCCAAGGTTTTCCTGTGCATCTGGGCCGGCTTCATCTTTTTGTTTTTCTCGCTGACCGCCAGCCGTATGGAGTACTACACCTTCAGCGCATGGCCTGCGGTGGCCATCCTGCTTGGTCTGGGCATCGCACGCGCGGAAGAACAAGGCAGCGTCTGGCTGCGGCGGCTGCAAGGCGGTGTGGCGCTGGCAGGGCTGGGCGCCGCGGCCATCCTCGGGGCCCTGCTGTGGGTTTCGCGCAAGGTAGAAGTCCACGGCGACATCGCCAGCCTGCTCGAACTGAAAGACCTGGACGCCTACCGCGTGTCCATGGCCACTTTCTTCGACCTGACGCCGCAGGCCTTTGCCGCGCTGCGCTTGCCGTCGCTGGTCGCTGCCTTCCTCTTTGTTTTCGGTTTTGGCTTTGCCTGGCTCTACCGGCGGCGTGCGCGGCACCTGCTGGCCAATCTCACCCTGGCAGTGACCATGGCCGGTTTTTTCTTCGCCGCCAACATGGCCTTCAAGATTTTCGAGCCGCGCATGTCTTCCCGTGACGTGGCCGAGGTACTCAACCCGCAGCTGAGGGCCGGCGACCAGATCGCTGTCTACGGCGAGTATTACGGCGGCTGCGCCCTGGGCTTTTACACCAAGCGAAAAATGCTGCTCTACAACGGGCAATTCCAGGGGCTGGAGTACGGCTCGTATTATCCGGACGCGCCCAAGATCTTTCTCGACGACAATACTTTCCCCGGCCTCTGGCGCAGCAACAAGCGCGTCTTTCTGCTGGTGCCGGAGCTCAATCGCCGCGAAGCTCTCCCGCGCCTGCCTGCGGATTCCACTTATCTGGTGATGGAAAGCGGCGGCAAGGCGTTGTACGTCAACCAGCCGCTGACGCCCAATCAGCCCACGCTGGCGGAATTGCGCGCGAAAACTTCGCGGCACAATCCCTGAGCGATTCCCCTCTATCAGATAAGTTTTTGATCCGGTTTTTTATGGAGTGCGGAAGCTTGTTTATCCTGAGCCTGCCGAAGGGCTCCCGCTTTCTAAATCCTTCGGGCTGCACGCATCGAGATCCTGCCGCGAGGCGCCCAACCTACGGTAGAATTGTTCCGCCATGCCCGAATCCTCCGTGCCTGATTTCTGGACCCGACTGCGAAAATGGCTGGGAAGGGTCACCTATTCGCTGATGTTGCTGTTCGCGGTTGCGGCCGGCGCGGTGGCGGGACTCCTGTTCGTCTACCAGAGCGAATTGCCGGAAGTTCGCGCGCTGGAAGACTATCGCCCCAACACGGTCACCGAGCTATACGCCGACGATGGCCAGTTGATTGGCAGCTTCGCCCTGCAACGCCGCATCCTGCTCAGCTATGAAGAAATCCCCAAAGTGCTCAAGGATTCCATCCTGGTGATCGAAGACCAGCATTTCGAGGAGCACTGGGGCGTGGACCTGCCCCGCGTGGTGGAGGCGGCGTTGCGCAACGCATCCCAGTTGCGCAAGGCCCAGGGCGCCAGCACGCTGACCATGCAGCTGGCCCGCGTCCTGTTCCTCAGCCCCGACAAGAAATTCAGCCGCAAGGTCAAGGAAGTCCTGCTGGCTATCCAGATCGAGCGCTACTACACCAAGAAGCAAATCTTCACGCTGTACTGCAACCAGATCTACCTGGGCCACGGGAACTACGGCTTCGAGGCCGCCGCGCAGTTTTATTTCGGGCACTCGGTGAAAAACATCACCCTGCCTGAGGCTGCGCTGCTGGCGGGGATCATCCCCGGGCCGAATTTTGAGCCCGTGCTGCACCCGGACCGCGCCCGGACGCGGCGCAACCTCGTGCTCGGCCGGCTCGCCGCGGAGGGGAAGATCCCCCGGCAGCAGGCCGAGGAGGCCACCAAGCTGCCGCTGGGACTGCACGTGCAATACCCGCGCAACGACTTGGCGCCTTACTTTGTCGAAGAGATCCGCAAATATCTCGAGCACAACTACGGCACGGAAGCGGTGCACGAGCGCGGCCTGCGCGTTTACACCACGCTCAACGTGGCCATGCAACGTGCCGCCAACCGCGCGCTCAAGGCCGGGTTGCACGCTTACACGCGCCGGCACGGATGGAAAGGCGAGCTGACCAATATCCTCCGCGACAACCTCGGCACCTTGGCGGGTTACGAGGCTGAAGACTGGCGCCGGGAAATCCAGAAAGGCGATTACGTCACGGCTCTGGTCACCGCCAGCGACGAGACTTCCGCCGTGCTGCGCATCGGCACGCTGCGCGCTGTGCTCACCCCTGCGGACATGGCTTGGACCGGGGCGCGCTCGCCGGCCAGGTTGCTGCACATCGGCGATCTGCCCATGGTCCATATCCGCGAAATCGCGGGAAGCATCGCGCGCGTGGAGCTCGAGCAGAAGCCCGCGGCGCAGGGGGCGTTTGTAGCCATCGAAAACGCCAGCGGAGAAGTGAAAGCGATGATCGGCGGATACAGTTTTGAGGAATCCAAGTTCAACCGCGCCACGCAGGCCACCCGCCAGGTGGGCAGCTCGTTCAAACCGTATCTTTATTCCGCGGCCATCGAGCAGGGCCACGATCCTTTCGAGACCATCGTGGATGCTCCGGTAACTTTCCAGAGCGGCGGGCAGGACTATTCGCCGCACAATTACGACGGCAAATTCGAAGGGCGCATTACGCTGCGGCGGGCGCTGGCCGGTTCGCGCAATGTTCCGGCGGTAAAGCTCGCTGCTGAAGTGGGCATTCCCAGCGTGGTGGATATGACGCGGCGCTTCGGTGTCACCGCGCCGCTGGCGCCGTATCTTCCTTTGGTGCTGGGTGCGGCGGAGATCACCTTGATCGAGCACACTTCATCGTTCACCGTTTTTCCCAACGACGGTATCCGTATCGAGGCGCACCTGGTGCGGCGCGTCAGCACGTACGACGGCTCGGTGCTCGAAGAGGCGCGGCCCAAGGTGTATGACGTGCTCAAGCCCGAGGTGGCGCGGACCATGACCGCCATGCTCGAGGACGTGGTGCAGTTTGGGACGGCGATGCGCGTGCGCGAGCTGGGGCGTCCCGCCGGCGGCAAGACCGGCACAACCAGTGAATTTACCGATGCCTGGTACATGGGCTTCACTCCGTCACTGACGGCCGGCGTGTGGATCGGCCACGATGACAACCGCGTGACCCTGGGGAACAAAGAGACCGGGGCGAAAGCCGCGCTGCCCGTCTGGCTGGATTTCATGAAGGCCGTTTATGACGACAAGCCCAAAGAAGATTTTTCAAACGTCACGCCGCTCGAAAAGCTCGCGCTGACACGCGCGGTCTACGTGGATACCCCGGACTCCGCTCCCACCGAGGACGCCGAAGAACGCGGTGGCAAGGCGAAGGAGAAAAAGATCGAGCTCCCGGTGAATCCCACGCCCACGCCTCCCCCCAAGCCGCCGCCGGCGAAAACCGGAACGACTTCCGGCGCTCCCACTCCCAACCGCTGAGGACATGAGGAAGCTCACGTTTTCCACGCTCACCGTCTCCGGGCGAATGGATCCCAACCGCCGGGGAGCAGGGGACGAGCGTGGCCGGTGGCGTCCATCAGAAAAATTTTGCGGCGCGCTGTGATCTTGCCGATACGCGTCAGAGTTATCCGATCGAAACGCGCTGGGATGCTGCGCATCAGGCGTGCCGGAACGGTGAACAGCAATTCGTAATCATCTCCGCCGTGCAGCGCGCGCTTGAGCGCTGCCGGCTTGCCGGCGGATCTGGTCGACGGCAGCAGTGCAAGGGGAAGGGAACATTCTGCAATCTCCGCGCCGGCCTGGCTCGCCCGGCAGAGCCGCGCAAGATCGGTGGAGAGGCCGTCGGAGAGGTCGATCATCGCTGTGGCCATGTGCCGGCGAGCGAGCCACCGCCCCAGCGCCAGGCGCGGCTGGGGATAGAGATGCGCGCTGAGCGCGGCGCGAGCCCACGGGAGGCGAGGCCTTCTTCCGCGCAGAAAAGTTTCCAGGCCAAGCTGTGCCGCGCCAAGCTTTCCACTCACATAGATCGAATCGCCCGACTTTGCGCCCGCTCGAGTCACCGCCTCTCCGGACGGCACCTCCCCAATGACGGTAAGGCTGATGGCAACCGTCTTCTGCCGGGAGAGATCTCCCCCCAACAGGCGCATCCCGAACTTTCGCGCAGCTTGCGCCATCCCGCGCGAAAATTCTTCGAGCCACTGCCCGGTTCGCGCGGAAGGGAGAGCCAGCGTTAGGAAGAAATACAGCGGCGCAGCACCCATCGCGGCCAGGTCGCTGGTAGCGCGAGCCAGGGCCTTGTAGCCGACGGAGCGTGCCGGGTGGCGCTCGCCAAGGAAATGAACTCCTTCAAGAAACCAATCGGTCGAGATCACCCAATCGTGCCCGCGTCGCGGACCAAGTACCGCGGCGTCATCACCGGTACCGAGGCGTACCGTCCCACTCCCAGGGCCAGAAAGCGATGGGATCGCCCGGCAGATTTGCGCAATCAAGCTATCTTCTGTTTTCCGTCTCACCGCGCGCCCCGGAGGTTCCCTGCCGATCCTGGCAAGCTGAACGCGATCCCACCTTACTATAGGATGGCTCTCGTCGAGAGTGAGAGCACCGCCCTTCGTCCGCGCACGGCCGGTAGACGCGCTCCGGGCCTGTGGAAGATTTCGCCTTGACTTGGGTCCACGCAAATCTATAGACTCGTCGTGTTTCGAACCAGGGCTCTCGGTTCAGACGGTTGTAATCAAGCAGCAAGACCGCTTTGGGGCAAGCGGTTTCCAGCCCGCGACAAATTTTGGTTTGATCCAACTCAGGGATGAAGCCTAACGCTTATACATTTGTATTGATGTCCGGCAGCCGGGGACAGCTCCGCAGACTCAAGATTCCTTCCTATGCGGTGCATCTGCTGGCTTTATTCGCCATTGTGGGTGGCGTGACGGTGATCGCCGGCGTGGGTTCCTACGGGCGAATGCTGTGGAAGGCCACCAGCTACAACGCTCTCCGCAAGGACCAGGAAGACCTGAAGAAGCAGTACCGCCAGCTCCAGGTGATAGTCAAGGACTCCGATCAGAAGCTCTCTTCGCTGCAATCTCTGGCCACCGACGTGGCCATGAGTTACGGCATCATGCGCTTCCCGCAGACTCCATTCTTCGCCAGCGAGACTTCCGCTGGGCCTGACGCCGACTTCAGCCATTCGCTCGAGCAGTTCCATTTCTTGAAGAAGAATGCGACTTCCGTGGCCCTGGCGGCGCAGGGGCTGCGCCTGCTGCCCGGACGCAACTGGGAAGACATGGCGTTTACTCCGTCTTCCTGGCCGGTGATGGGAATAATTACCGGCAGCTTTGGTGAGCGGCTGGACCCGTTCAGCGGTGAGGGCGCTTTCCATTCCGGCGTGGATATCTCCGCTCCTTATGGTTCCGATGTCCGCGCCGCCGCCGATGGCATCGTGGTCGAGCTGGATAACCGCAATGGCTACGGGCGCCTGATCGTCGTGGACCACGGATTCGGTATCTCGACGATGTATGGGCACCTCTCCGGGTTTGCCACACAAGCGGGGGCCCACCTGCGCCGGGGCGAGTTGCTGGGCTACGTAGGCATGAGCGGCCGTTCTTCCGGCCCTCACCTGCATTACGAAGTGCGCGTCTATGGCGCACCGGTAAATCCGGCACGGTATTTGCGAGGTAGCGCGGCGGGCGATTGATTTTCCCGGGAGAGCGGTACTAGGGCCGAATCCTGCGGCCTGCAATTCATTCCCCTTTTGTTTGCAGGGAGCGGGGTGTGGCGAGATTTCCACAGCTAGCCTTTACCCCTGTGGATAGCGCTCTTGCAATTTGAATGCCGGACTGGTATTATTTTAGGGTTTGCGTGGGCTGGCGTAGCTCAGCTGGTAGAGCATCTGATTTGTAATCAGAGGGTCGGGGGTTCAATTCCCTCCGCCAGCTCTGATTGCAGTGAGAGCAAAGGGATTCGGTTCAAGAGAGCAAGTTTCTGAAGCATGGTAACGACAGGGTTTGTGTCTTCGGACGCGAACCCTTTTTGCGTCAGATGTGCATTTGCGGCCGGACGGGTGGGTGAGTGGTTAAAACCAGCAGACTGTAAATCTGCCGCTCCTTGCGGGCTACGGAGGTTCGAATCCTCCCCCGTCCACCAGTCCTGAGCATCAGTGGATCAAGAGACGTGTGCGGAGTTGCGGAAACGGGGAATCCTTCGGGGAGCGGGAAGCGATCTCGGCGCGGGGCGAAAAAAGAAAAACGGACAGCGCGGTTTTGGTGCGCCTGGGTAGCTCAGCTGGTAGAGCGCGTCCTTGGTAAGGACGAGGTCACCGGTTCAATCCCGGTCCCAGGCTCCAGTTCACCCTGAGGACCGCGAAGCGGTCCGAAGGGTTTGTGGGGAGTACGCGCAGCGGGCCGAAGAA
The DNA here is from genome assembly GCA_041485165.1 of Terriglobia bacterium. Lineage (GTDB taxonomy): Bacteria > Acidobacteriota > Terriglobia > Acidiferrales > UBA7541 > JAAFGT01. Next base: position 41,417 of record JBGPJC010000016.1, read on the forward strand.
CATTGGAAAGGTTGGCGGGAGTAACTCAGTGGTAGAGTCCCGGTCTTCCAAACCGGTGGTCGCGGGTTCGAATCCCGTCTCCCGCTCCAGACTTTCTTGAATCGGGGAAGCAGCCGTCAAGGCCAGAGCAGAAAAACCAGGACAACAGAGGCCCGCGAACGGGGCGGGGTTTCACGAAGAAATTACTTCAACAACTGAGGTTTGCAACAGATGGCCAAGGAGAAATTCGAGCGCAGCAAGCCGCACGTAAACGTGGGGACGATTGGGCACATCGACCACGGCAAGACGACGTTGACGGCAGCGATCACCAAGGTGCTCAGCAAGCACAACCCCAAGGTGCAGTTCCGGGCGTTCGACTCGATCGATAACGCGCCGGAAGAGCGCGAGCGGGGCATCACCATCGCCGTGGCGCACGTGGAGTACGAAACGGCCAACCGCCACTAC